>NZ_JAKRFC010000011.1:0-136697 GCF_022348205.1 Epibacterium sp. MM17-32
ATGGTGGGTGATAAGAGATTTGAACTCCTGACATCTTCGATGTGAACGAAGCGCTCTACCACTGAGCTAATCACCCGTGAGGACGGCTTTTATCCCGAGCGATCTGCCTCTGCAAGAGGGTCTGATGCAGTTTTTTCCGCCGTATCGGGTTTTTCCGGCTGGATCCGTTTGCGGCGCAGCTTGCAGACATGCACGCGCCCGTTGGGATTGTCCTTGATGCGGGTCACCCGCAGCTTGCCCATCGGCTCCAGGTTCAGGGGCCGCTCGGCGCTGATCGCCTCGCCCAGCAGCGCCAGCATGGCCTCGATCACCGGCTTGGCGTCGCGTTTCTTGACCCCGCTGCGCTCCACGGCCTGCTCGATCAGCTCCTTCTTGCGCAGCTCGAGCGTCACCGAAGCACCCGCTGCCTCCGCCGCTGCGGGATCATTCCCCGCCGCCGGTGTCTCCTTCGGGTCCGCGGGCGCCGGACGCTGCCCGGGCGTCAGATGCGCTTCTGCCGGCTGCGGATCGCCAGAGGGTGTCGTGCCTGTTGCGCCTGTTGCGGGGGATTTCGAACGTGTCATGGGGCCTGTGGTCCTTCTGCTCGTTACATCTCCGGCGGCGCTGGCAGGCCGGGGCCTGTGGCCTGCCCCTGATCGCAGCCCGCCAGTCGCACGCTATGGGGCAAGCCTAGGGGCAGGAGCCACCGGGTTGCAAGCGCAGAGCCCATCCGTCCCCGGCACAATAACAAAATCCGGGCATTTCAAGACCATACCCCGCCACACCCCGGAACCGGCAGCGGGATCACCCGCGCGCCCCCCGATCCGGCAGCGCACTGCGCTGGACCATCGTGCGCAGTGTGAAGCTGGAGCGCGTATTGCGAATACCCGGCACGCACATCAGCCGGTTTTCCAGGAAATCGTCAAAATCGCTGAGACTGGCCGCCACCACCCGCAACAGAATATCCCGCGTGCCGGTCATCAGATAGCACTCCATGACCTGATCGAACTGCCGCACCGCCGCTTCGAACCTCTGCAAGGCCTCGCGGGACTGCCGTTCCAGCTCGACCGCCACAAAGATCGTCACCGGCAACCCCAGCCGAGTCTGATCGACCCGAGCGCCATAGCCGGAAATCACCCCGGACTTCTCCAGGTTGGCCACACGCCGCGCGCAGGGCGTCGGCGACAGCCCCACCACCTCCGACAGCTCCGCCATGGTCATACGCCCGTCGCGCTGCAATGCAGAAATGATCTTTCGATCCAGATTATCCACGATTTTCACCAATCTATGCCATTTGAATAGAGGATTCCTCTAAACACTACCCGCAAACCAGCGGCAATTGGAGTTTTTCTGCATGTCCCCCGGGCTACACTACCCCCAGTAGGAGGAGCAGCCATGACCTTGATTCCCAGCGACACCCATGACGCCATTCACCGGGTCGAAGACCCCGACAGCGGGCTTCTTGGCCTGATTGCCATTCATTCCACTCAACTCGGCCCGGCCGCCGGAGGGCTGCGCATGCGCCCCTACGACAGTTTCGAGGCCGCGCTGGAGGACGTCTCGCGGCTGTCGCTGGGCATGACCTACAAGAACGCCGCTGCCGGCCTGCCGCTGGGCGGCGGCAAGGCGGTGATCATCGCCGATCCCGCAACCCAGAAAACACCGGAGCTGCTGCGGGCCTTCGGCCGGGCGATCGAACGCCTGGACGGGCGCTACATCACCGCCGAGGACATGGGCATGACCCCGGAAGACATGGCGGTGATCGGCACGGAAACCCGCCATGTCGCCGGCCTGCCAGAAGGCGAATTTGCCAGCGGCGACCCCTCTCCGGTCACCGCGCGCGGGATTTTCAACGCGATCTGCTCCACCTGGGCGGCCCGCCACGGCAGCGGCGACCTGAACGGCTGCACCGTCAGCCTGCAGGGCCTCGGACATGTCGGCTGGCATCTGGCCGGCTTGCTGCATCAGGCGGGCGCAAAGCTGATCGTGACCGATGTGGATCCGGTGCGTGTCACCGCCGCGGTGCAGGCCTTTGATGCCCGCCCGGTGGCGCTTGATGACATCTACGGGGTCGAGGCGGACATCTTTGCCCCCTGCGCCATCGGCGGCATTCTCAACGCCGAAACCATCCCGCAGCTGAAAACCGCCATCGTCGCCGGCGGCGCCAACAACCAGCTGGCCACCCCGGCGGATGCCAAAGCGCTGCATGATCGCGGCATTCTCTATGCGCCGGACTTCGTGGCCAATGGCGGCGGGATCATCAACGTCGCCACCGAAATCCTGAAAATCTCCGACCGCGCGCACTTCGTCGACGACAAACTCGCCGCGCTCGATCAGACCTTGCGTCAGATCCTCGCCGACGCGCAGGCCAAGGACGTCAGCCCCGACACGGTCGCGATCAACACCGTGGACCGGATGATGGCGGCGCCGCAGGCGGCCGAATAACCCCGTCAGCGGGGAACAGGCCGACCGCCCCCTTCAGCTTTTTATAAATATCTCGGAGCGCGAGGCAGAGCCTCGCATCCCGTTGCCAGTAGAGCGCGCGCCCTGATCGGCGCGCGTTCATCTCTGTGTGGCAGACTGCCGGATGTCGCGACATGGCACCGGAGTTGACACCTCCGGACCGGGATTTGCCCCCAGAGATCACCTCTCAACCAAAGGTACAGGGGGTCCGATCTGAAGACGTTATCCGGATCACGCGCGGGACAGGCCCGCGTGGATCAAACCCGCCTGCCCTCCCGGCGGCGCCGCCATCTGGTGCAAAACCGCGAAACCTAAGGATCGCACCGCACCCAACCCTACGACGCCCTGCATAAAGAAAGGGCGCCCCGAACCGGGACGCCCTCCATCACACTCAATACGCGACGGTGCTTAGTGCGCCGTGGCGCCGCTGGCGTCGTCTCCGCCTTTCAGCGCGGCAGCGGCGGCGGCGGCCTCTTCGGCCTCCTCATCCCACTCGATCGCTTCGGGCTGGCGGACCAGCGCGTGCTTCAGCACCTCAGAGACGTGATCGACCGGGATGATGTCCAGCCCCTCTTTCACGTTGTCCGGGATCTCCGGCAGATCTTTCTCGTTCTCCTTGGGGATGAGAACGGTCTTGATGCCGCCACGCAGCGCCGCGAGCAGTTTTTCCTTCAGACCACCAATGGCCAGCGCATTGCCGCGCAGGGTGACCTCGCCGGTCATGGCGATGTCCTTGCGCACGGGAATGCCCGTCAGCACCGACACGATCGAGGTCACCATCGCCAGACCCGCCGAGGGGCCATCCTTGGGCGTTGCGCCTTCGGGGACGTGCACGTGGATGTCCCATTTGTCAAAGCGCGGCGGCTTGATGCCCAGACGCGGCGAGACGGAGCGCACGTATGAGCTTGCCGCCTCGATCGACTCCTTCATCACATCGCCCAGTTTACCGGTGGTCTTCATCCGGCCCTTGCCCGGCAGGCGCAGCGCCTCGATGGACAACAGCTCCCCCCCGACAGAGGTATAGGCCAGCCCGGTCACCACGCCGATCTGATCCTCCAGCTCGGCCAGACCGTAGCGATACTTCGCCACGCCGAGGAAATCGTCGAGATTGTCGGGCGTGACTTTCACGCTCTCGGTCTCTTTCTTGACGATGGAGGTCAGCGCCTTGCGGGCCACCTTGGCGATCTCGCGTTCGAGGTTCCGCACGCCTGCCTCGCGGGTGTAGGTGCGGATGATCTCGGTCAGCGCCTCGTCCGTCAGTTCGAACTCCTTGGCCTTGAGACCGTGGTTCTTCACCTGCTTGGAAATCAGGTGCTGCTTGGCGATCTCGCGCTTTTCGTCCTCGGTGTAGCCCGACAGCGGAATGATCTCCATCCGGTCCAGAAGCGGGCCCGGCATGTTGTAGCTGTTCGAGGTGGTCAGGAACATCACGTTCGAGAGGTCATATTCGACCTCCAGATAGTGGTCCACAAAGGTGCCGTTCTGTTCCGGATCAAGCACTTCGAGCATCGCCGAGGCCGGATCGCCCCGGAAGTCCTGCCCCATCTTGTCGATCTCATCCAAGAGGATCAGCGGGTTCGTGGTCTTGGCCTTTTTCAGCGCCTGAATGATCTTGCCCGGCATGGAGCCAATGTAGGTCCGGCGGTGGCCGCGGATCTCGGACTCGTCGCGCACGCCACCCAGAGAAATCCGGATGAACTCGCGGCCCGTCGCCTTGGCCACGGATTTGCCCAGCGAGGTCTTGCCCACGCCCGGAGGCCCCACGAGGCACAGGATCGGCCCCTTGAGTTTCTTCGACCGCTGCTGCACCGCGAGATATTCGACGATGCGTTCCTTGACCTTCTCCAGACCGTAGTGATCGGTATCCAGAATGTCCTGCGCGCGGCCCAGATCCTTTTTGACGCGGGATTTGGTGCCCCACGGGATCGAAAGCATCCAGTCGAGGTAGTTGCGCACAACCGTGGCCTCGGCCGACATCGGCGACATATTCTTGAGCTTCTTGATCTCGGCATCGGCCTTTTCACGGGCCTCTTTCGACAGCTTCGTGCCTTCGATCTTTTCTTCCAGCTCGGCAATTTCGCCGGCGCCATCCTCGCCGTCGCCCAGCTCCTTCTGAATGGCTTTCATCTGCTCATTCAGATAATACTCGCGCTGGGTCTTCTCCATCTGCGACTTGACGCGGGTCTTGATCTTTTTCTCGACCTGCAGCACCGACAGTTCGGACTGCATCAGCGCATAGACCTTCTCCAGCCGCTCGCTGACCGGCAGGGTTTCCAGCAGCTCCTGCTTGCGGTCCACCTCGATGCCGAGGTGACCCGCCACGAGGTCCGCCAGTTTGGCAGGCTCGGTGGTTTCACCGACGGCGGTCAGCGCCTCTTCGGGGATGTTTTTGCGCACCTTGGCATAGCGCTCGAACTCATCACCGACGGTGCGCAGCAGCGCCTCGGTGGTGGTCACATCGCCGGGCATTTCCGACAGCGCTTCGGCGCGGGCCTCAAAGAACGTGTCGTTGTCCAGAAACTCGGTGATCTTCACCCGCTGGTGGCCTTCGACCAGCACCTTCACGGTGCCGTCGGGCAGCTTCAGCAGTTGCAGCACATTGGCCAGCACGCCAGTGCGGTAGATACCATCCTGATCCGGATCGTCCTCGGACGGGTCGATCTGGCTGGACAAGAGAATCTGCTTGTCATCGGACATGACTTCTTCGAGGGCATGTACCGACTTCTCCCGGCCCACGAACAGCGGCACGATCATGTGGGGAAAGACCACGATGTCGCGCAGCGGCAGTACGGGGTAGGAGGAATTGAGAGGCTCTTGCATACTCGGTCCTTTTTCTTAGCAAGACGGCCAGGCCCCGTTTCACGGCAACCACGGTCGTCTCCTCACTCGGATTATTAATCTGGTCAGGCGGGTCGAGATATTCAACCGCCTTGCCTCAAACGTTGGCTGCCAGAATGACTCGTGCCTGACCTGACCACAAGGGCGCAAATGGTGAAACGGTGAGCAAAGACCTAACATCTTTGGTCGACGCCGCTCTGTCGCCATCAAGCGGGCGCAAATCGTTGTGGGTCCGCAGGCGGATTTCCCCGCCTGCGTTAATAAAGCTAAGGTGATCCGGCCAGAGGTCGAGCCCTATTCCGCCGCCTGCAGTTCCAGCGTCGGATAGTCGGTGAACCCTTCGTCACCGCCGCCATAAAAGGTCGCTTGATCGCCTTGTGCCAGCGGAGCGTCCGCCTGCAGGCGCGCCACAAGATCCGGGTTGGAGATGAAAGGCCGCCCAAAGGCCACCAGATCCACCGCGCCGCTTTCGGTTCGGGCCAGGGCCGTCTCGCGATCATAGCCGTTATTGGCCATATAGGTTCCGGTATAAAGCTGGCGCAGGGTCTCAAAATCGCCTTCGCGCGCGCCGCCGGTGTCGCCTTCGATCAGATGCAGATAGGCCAGATCATAGGTGTTCAGCCGTTCGATCACCGGGGTGTAATGGGCCACCGGATCGCTGTCGGAAACATCGTTAAAGCTGGCAAAGGGCGACAGCCGCACGCCGATCCGCCCCGGCTCCCAGACGGTGGCCAATGCATCCAGTACTTCAAACAGGAAACGCGCCCGGTTTTCTGCCGAGCCGCCGTAGGCATCACTGCGGGTGTTGACCCCATCCTTGAGGAATTGTTCCAGCAAGTAGCCATTGGCGGCATGCAGCTCAACGCCGTCAAAACCCGCCTCTTTGGCGTATTTTGCGGCCTGAACGTAATCCTCGATCACGCGCTGGATGCCTGCAACGGTCAGCGCCTCGGGCGTCGCGGTGGGTTCAAACCCGGCATGGGTAAAGGTCTGCGCCTCCGCCGCCTGATCGGTGGGGCCGACGGCCTTCACCCCCTCGGGCAGCAGCGAGTCATGGGTGATCCGCCCCACGTGCCACAGCTGGATCACAATCTTGCCGCCCTTGGCATGCACCGCATCAGTGACCTTGCGCCATGCGGCAGCCTGCGCGGCGGTGTGGATGCCGGGGGTCTGGATATACCCTTTGGCCTCGGCGCTGATCTGGCTGCCTTCGGTGATGATCAGACCGGCGCTGGCGCGTTGGGCATAGTATTCGACGTGACGGTCGAGCACCTCTCCGGTGCTGTCGTCGGCACGGTTGCGCGTCAGCGGCGCCATCACCACGCGATTTGTCAACTCAAGGGCACCGGCAGTGGTTGCGGCAAACAGGTTCTGGCTCACGGGTTTCTGGCTCACGGGGAGTATCCTTCGCTCAAAGTATCCAGCAACAGGAATGTTGCCCCACAAGAGCTGAGCACGCCCTCTGCGCCTTTCAACCCTCCAGCCACAAGAATGTTTCGGGGCGCAGAAACATTCCTGTGGTTCTGCCAGCGCCCCCAAAAGAATTTCGAAAAAAGACGATTACTATCAAAACGCTAAAGGGCCACCCCAAGAGGTGGCCCGGTTCTGTTCACAATAAAATGTGCTGCCGCATCACCATCAAGCCCGGCAGGACAGGCGGCGCCTTCCGCGCCGCGTGCCTCACAGGAGGTCACAGGGGTTCGATGTCACCTTGGGCACGCATGTCGTGAAAGGTCTTCTGCCAGGCGTCAAATGTGCCCGCCGCGATTGACTCGCGCATACCCGCCATGATGTCCTGAAAGTAATGCAGGTTGTGCCATGTCAGAAGCATGCCGGAGATCATCTCGTTCGACCGGAACACGTGGTGCAGATAGGCGCGCGAATAGTTGCTGCACGCCGGACAGCTGCAGTTTTCGTCCAGCGGGCGCGGGTCGTCCTGATGGCGGGCGTTCTTGATATTGACCACGCCATGACGGGTAAACGCCTGCCCGGTGCGACCCGAGCGCGAGGGCAGCACGCAATCCATCATGTCGATGCCCCGGGCCACCGCGCCGACGATGTCGTCGGGCTTGCCCACACCCATCAGGTAGCGCGGCTTGTCCACCGGCAGCATGTCGGGCGCATAGTCCAGGCAGCCAAACATCGCCTCTTGTCCTTCGCCCACCGCAAGGCCGCCCACGGCGTAGCCGTCAAAGCCGATCTTGGTGAGGGCTTCGGCGCTTTCTTCGCGGAAATCCTGTTCCAGACCACCCTGCTGGATGCCAAAGAGCGCATGGCCCGGCCGGTCGCCAAAAGCCTCCTTGGAGCGTTCCGCCCAGCGCATCGACAGGCGCATGCTCTCGGCGATGCGGTCGCGATCGGCGGGCAGCGCGGGGCATTCGTCAAAACACATCACGATGTCAGAGCCCAGCAGCGCCTGGATCTCCATCGAGCGTTCCGGCGTCAGCTCGTGCCGCGAGCCGTCGATGTGGGATTTGAAGGTCACGCCCTTTTCGGTGAGCTTGCGCAGCCCCGCCAGCGACATCACCTGAAAACCGCCCGAGTCCGTCAGGATCGGCCGGTCCCAGTTCATGAACTTGTGCAGCCCCCCCAGACGGTCGATCCGCTCGGCGGTGGGGCGCAGCATCAGATGGTAGGTGTTGCCCAAGAGGATGTCGGCGCCGGTGGCGCGCACGCTTTCGGGCATCATCGCCTTGACCGTCGCCGCAGTGCCAACAGGCATGAACGCCGGCGTGCGGATGTCGCCACGCGGTGTATGAATTACACCAGTGCGCGCCTTGCCATCCGTTGCTGTCATTTCAAAGTTGAAAAGCTCTGCCATCTCATGTTCCTGCGTCAGTCTGCGCACCGCCCTGGCGGTGATTCACCCCTAATGCCAAGGAGGCGCCCCCATGTCCACAGATGACCCGAACCAGAATCTGCGTCTCGGCTGGGAGGAATGGGTCAAATTGCCCGAACTCGGCCTGCCCGCCCTGCGCGCCAAGGTTGATACCGGCGCCCGGACCTCGGCGCTTCATGCCACCGACATCGAGACCTTCGGGCCATCGAAAGCGCCCAAGGTGCGCTTTACCGTGCATCCGATCCCGGGCCGGGACGATCTGCTGATCCCCTGTTCGGCCCAGCTGAAGGACCGGCGCGAGGTGACCTCCTCCAACGGGGATCGCGAGCTGCGCTGCGTAATCGAGACCACGCTGGAAATCGGCGGTGTCACCTGGCCGGTGGAGGTGACGCTGACCGACCGGCGCGGCATGGCGCTGCATATGCTGCTGGGGCGTCAGGCGCTGAGCGACAATATCTCCATCGTGCCCTCCGAACGCTATTGCCAGCCGGAGCTGGACTATTCCGTCTATGCCACCCCCGCGATCCGCAAGAAGGCGCCGAACCGGGCGCTGCGCATTGCCGTGCTGAGCCGCGAGGACAATTACTCCACCCGCCGCCTGGTCGAAGAGGGCGAGAAACGCGGCCATTCGGTCGAGGTGATCGACACCACCCGCTGCTACATGTCGATCAACTCGCTGTCGCCGGAGATCCACTATGACGGCAAGCGCCTGCCCCGCTATGATGCGGTGATCCCGCGCATCGGCGCCTCGATCACCCAATACGGCACCGCGCTGTTGCGCCAGTTCGAGACCATCGGCACCTATTGCGTCAACGGCAGCGCCGGCATCACCGCCAGCCGCGACAAGCTGCACGCGCATCAGATGCTGGCGCGTCACAAGATCGGCATGCCGCCCACCGCATTCGCCGCCTCGCCCAAGGACACGTCGGCGCTGATCGACATCGTCGGCGGCGCGCCCCTGATCGTGAAGCTATTGGAAAGCACGCAGGGCAAGGGCGTGGTGCTGGCGGAGACCAAGAAGGCGGCTGACTCCGTCATCACCGCCTTTCGTGGCCTCAAGGCCAACTTTCTGGTGCAGCAGTTCGTCAAGGAGGCCGCCGGCGTCGACATTCGCTGCCTTGTGATCGGCTCCAAGGTGGTGGCGGCGATGAAACGCTCCGGCGCGGAGGGCGATTTCCGCTCCAACCTGCATCTGGGCGGCAGCGCCGTGTCAGTGCGCATCACCAAGGAGGAACGCTCCACCGCGATCCGGGCCGCGCGCTGCTTTGGCCTTGGCGTGGCGGGGGTGGACCTGCTGCGCTCCGAATCCGGGCCCAAGGTGCTGGAGGTCAATTCCTCGCCGGGGCTGGAGGGGATCGAGAAAACCTCGAAAAAGGACATCGCGTCCCTGATCCACGACGAGATCGAGGCCAACGTGCGCCCCATGCCCCTGCGCAGCCGCAAGGCGCTGGGGGATGCCGCCGAATGACGGAAGGGGCGCCCGGCAGCGGCTTTCCCCTTGACCCGCCCCGGCCCAGCGGGGACGGTGCCTCCCAACATCATGTCATAGCCGGATTTTTCCCATGAACGAACAAGAGATCATCGACGCCCTCTCTGGCGGCTTGCTGTATATCCTCGGGGCGGTCTTCCTCGTCATCGTGATCTTCAAAGGGGTGCGCATCGTGCCCCAATCGGAGAAATTCGTGGTCGAACGCTTTGGCCGGCTGAAATCCGTGCTTGGGCCGGGCATCAACTTCATCGTGCCGTTTCTGGATGTTGTGCGCCACAAGGTCTCCATCCTCGAACGTCAGCTGCCCAACGCCAGCCAGGACGCGATCACCCGCGACAACGTGCTGGTGGAGATCGACACCTCGGTGTTCTACCGCATCCTCGAACCGGAAAAGACCGTCTACCGCATCCGCGATGTGGATGGGGCGATTTCCACCACCGTGGCGGGCATCGTGCGCGCCGAGATCGGCAAGATGGATCTGGACGAGGTGCAATCCAACCGCTCGCAGCTGATTGCCGAGATCAAGCACAGCGTCGAAAGCGCGGTGGATGATTGGGGCATCGAAGTGACCCGGGCCGAGATCCTCGATGTGAACCTCGACCAGGCCACCCGCGACGCGATGCTGCAACAGCTCAATGCCGAACGCGCCCGCCGCGCCCAGGTCACCGAGGCCGAGGGCAAGAAACGCGCGGTGGAGCTCTCTGCCGATGCGGAGCTCTATGCCGCCGAGCAGACCGCCAAGGCCCGCCGCATCCAGGCCGAGGCCGAGGCCTTTGCCACCGAGGTCGTCGCCAAGGCGATCGCCGACAACGGCCTGTCGGCGGCGCAGTATCAGGTGGCGCTGAAACAGGTCGAGGCGCTCAATGCCCTTGGCAACGGCGACGGCAAGCAGACCATCATCGTGCCCGCCCAGGCGATCGAGGCCTTTGGCGATGCCTTCAAGATGCTGAAGGGCAAATGATGGGCGCGCTCTGGTCACTGTGGTGGATCTGGGGCGCCTTTGCGCTGCTGCTGGGGATTGCCGAGATCCTGCTGCCGGGGTTCATCTTCCTCGGCTTTGCCATCGGCGCCACCTGCGTGGCGGTGCTTCTGCTGATGACGCTGAAGGTGTCGCTGCCGCTGTTGCTGCTGATCTTTGCCGCCCTGTCGCTGGCGGCCTGGCTGATCCTGAAACGCCTGTTTGCCCTGCCCAAGGGCCAGGTCAAGACCTTCGACACCGACATCAACGACTGAACCGCAAGGCGGGTGATCTGACCGCCGCGGCGGCACGCCCACTGGACCCCGCCTGCCATGTTTCCTATATAAACCGTCAGATAACTGACCGAGGCTTGAATGACCGACGCATCCGAACCGCTTGAAGGCGCCCCCCTGATCGCGCCCTCCTCCGTGTCCCATCCGCTCTACGAGCCGGTGGTCGATGCCTGCCGCACCGTCTATGACCCGGAAATCCCGGTGAACATCTACGAGTTGGGGCTGATCTACACCGTTGAAATTTCGGATGAAAACGACGTGAAGATCATTATGACCCTGACCGCCCCCGGCTGTCCGGTGGCGGGTGAAATGCCCGGCTGGATCGTCGATGCGATTTCTCCGGTGCCCGGGGTCAAGAGCGTCGATGTGGAAATGACCTGGGAGCCGCCCTGGGGCATGGACATGATGTCGGACGAGGCCCGGCTGGAACTGGGCTTTATGTAACGGCGCCCTGTGCGCCCTGTGCGGTCGCGGCATCGTGATCGCACGCCCCCCGCCCGGCCCCGACCACGGCCTGCCGGTGGTCGCCCCTTGATGCGCCGCCTCGCCCCCCCTAGGTTACAGGGTAACAGAAAACGGAGCCTTCCCATGTTCGCCATTCCCGGCAAGCAAGCTGTCACCATGACCCCCCGCGCCGCCGCGCAGATCTCCAGACTGATGGAGAAGGCGGGCCATGCCGGTCTGCGCATCGGCATCAAGAAAGGCGGCTGTGCGGGCATGGAATACACCATGGAATATGTCGATGCCGCCGACCCCAATGACGAGGTGGTGGAACAGGACGGCGCGCGGGTGCTGATTGCGCCGATGGCGCAGATGTTCCTGTTCGGCACCGAGATCGACTATGAGACCACGCTGTTGGAGTCGAGCTTCAAGTTCAACAACCCCAACGTCGCTGAGGCCTGCGGCTGCGGTGAATCGATCAGCTTCAAGGTGGGCGAGTAACCCCGCACATCCCGTATCGTCCGGATCAGAGGGGTGGCCATGCGCCGCCCTTTTTTGCTGTCCGGTGCGGCGGCGATTGCCCGCCTCGCGCCCCGGTGCTACCACCTGTGGTGACGATATTATGTAACAACACATGGGGGGCGACATGGCGCGCAAACTCGCGGCAGGCAACTGGAAGATGAACGGCACCGGCGACAACCTGGCAGAGCTGGAAGCGCTGGCCGAGGCGGACCTGCCCCAAGGGGTCGAGGTGCTGATCTGCCCGCCCGCCACGCTGCTCTCGCGCGCGGCGGCGCTGGCCGGTGCGGTCCGCCTTGGCGGCCAGGACTGCCACACGGAGACCTCCGGCGCCCATACCGGCGACATCAGCGCTCCGATGCTCCGCGACGCAGGCGCCAGCTACGTGATCCTCGGCCACTCCGAACGCCGCAGCGACCATGGCGAGAGCGACGAGGTGGTGCGGGCCAAGACCGAAGCCGCCTTTGCCGCCGATCTGACCGCCGTGGTCTGCGTCGGGGAAACGCTGGAGGACCGCGAGGCCGGCTCCACCCTGCAGGTGGTCTGCATGCAGCTGGCCGGCTCCCTGCCCGACAGCGTCACCGCCGACAATACCGTGGTGGCCTACGAGCCGGTCTGGGCGATCGGCACCGGCAAGGTGCCGACCCCAGATCAGATCGCCGAGGTGCATGATGCCCTGCGCGACGCGCTGACCCAGCGCTACGGCGATGCCGGCACCGACATCCCGCTGCTCTATGGCGGCTCGGTGAAACCGGGCAATGCGGCAGAGATCTTTGCGGTCTCCAACGTCGACGGGGCCCTGGTCGGCGGCGCAAGCCTGAAAGCTGCGGATTTCAAGCCGATCATCGCCGCGCTTGGCGCCAGCTGAGCTGGCCCTGTTTCATCTTTTCCCAAATATCTCGGGGTGAATTGGCCGCCAGGCCAAGAGGGGCAGCGCCCCTGACACCAGCAAAAAAGCAAAGCGCCCGGGGAGGACACTCCCCGGGCGCTTTTCCGTTTTTCAGACATCTTTTTCAGACATCGGATCAGTTGGTTATGATCTCCGGCCCCATGATCGCATTTGGCAGCACCGTCGACAGCCAGGGGATATAGGTGATCATGATCAGGAATACGAAGAGCACCGCAAGGAACGGCAGCGCTGCCCGCACCACGCCCATCATCGGCATGCCCGCCACGCCCGAGGTGACAAAGAGGTTCAGCCCCACCGGCGGTGTAATCATGCCGATCTCCATGTTCACCACCATGATGATGCCCAGATGGATCGGATCAATGCCCAGCTCGATGGCGATCGGGAACACCAGCGGCGCCACGATCACCAGAAGCCCCGAGGGTTCCATGAACTGGCCCCCGATCAGCAGGATCACATTGACCACAATCAGGAACATCACCGGACCAAAGCCCGCCGACAGCATCGCATTGGCGATATGCTGCGGCACCTGCTCGTCGGTCAGCACGTGCTTCAGGATCAGCGCGTTGGCGATCACGAACAAGAGCGTCACGGTCAGCTTGCCGGCCTCGAACAGCGTGTGTTTGGTGTCGGGATGCACAAAGGCGGTGACCAGCGCCTGCGGCATCTTCAGGAGCGAGGTCTTGGCCGCGCCCTCGCCGTTCGACAGCGGCCCCATGTCCTTGTAGACAAAACAGGCGATCAGGAAGGCATAGACCGCCGCCACCGCCGCCGCTTCGGTCGGGGTGAAAATGCCGCCATAGATGCCGCCGAGGATGATGACGATCAGGAACAGGCCCCAGCCGGCCTCGCGGGCAGAGGCAAAGACCTCGCCCCAGCCGTTCCAGTCGCCCTTGGGCAGGTTCTTGACCTTGGCCATCACATAGATGGTCACCATCAGCATCAGCCCCGCCATCAGGCCCGGAATGACACCGGCAAGGAACATCCGACCGACCGAAACCTCGACCGCCGCCGCATAGACCACCATCACGATGGAGGGCGGGATCAGGATGCCGAGCGTGCCGGCGTTACAGATCACCCCGGCGGCGAACTCCTTGGAATAGCCCACCTGGCGCATGCCCGCGATCACGATCGAGCCGATCGCCACAACGGTGGCCGGCGAAGACCCAGATAGCGCCGCAAACAGCATACAGGCAAAGACGCCTGCAATGGCCAGACCGCCCGGCAGGTGACCGACGCAGGCGATGGAGAAACGGATGATCCGCCGCGCCACGCCGCCCGTGGTCATGAAACTGGAGGCCAGGATGAAGAAGGGGATCGCCAGCAGGGTGAAATGCCCCTCGAAAGCCTGGAACAGCGTGCCCGCCACCGAGGCCAGAGAGCTGTCGGAATAAAACAGCAGGAAAAGGGTCGAGGACAGCCCCAGCGACACCGCGATCGGCACCCCGATCAGCAGCAGACCAATGACCAGTGCAAAAAGAAGGACAACTTCCATCAGTCATGCTCTCCCTGTTGAGCGCGAACCGCTTCGAGTTCGTCTTCGACTTCGTGACTTGCAACCAGGCGATCCGCCTGCCCGCGCAGGATTTGCAGCGCCGCCTGGAAAAACCGCAGCACCAGCAACAGCATCGACAGCGGCAGCACCAGATAGGGCACCACCTTGGGCAGTTTCTCGTAGGATTCGCCGTAGTTGATGAGATCCTCAAGGAACCGCAGCACCCCGATCATCGGCACGTCCTGCACCTCGTAAAAGCTCTGGCTGCGCGCGCCGGTGTCAAACCCGGTGGGGAACCAGCGGCCCGAGGTCGGCGGCAGGTCGGCAAACACCGCCCAGTAGTCATAGGCCCCCTTCAGCATCAGCAGCGAAAACACGATGCAGGCGGTCGCGGCAATCAGGCCCAGCGTGCGACGGGCGCTTGCCGGCAGCATGTTGACGATGGCGTCGACCCCCAGATGCGCATGCACCTTGACCGCATAGGACGCGCCCAGCAGCACCAGCCAGGCAAAGAGGAACACGGTGACCTCCAGCGCCCAGAGGATATTGGAATTGAACACATAGCGCGCGATCACATTGGCAAAGGTCAGGAGTGTCATGAACCCCAGGAGCAGCGCGATCAGCGTCTCTTCAAGCGAATGGATGAACCCCGTTGGGCCGGTTCTTGCCCCCGACATGGTCGTCTCCCCAGTTTTTTTGAAAAAAGGGGCGGCAGGAAAATCACTGCCGCCAGTGTGACGGAGCGCCCGGTGGTGCGCGCTCTCGTCGATGTCTCGGACCTGACCGCCGCGGGGTCCGGGGCCGTATCGCGGGCCCCGGAGCGTGGCAGCGGATCAGGCGGGCGGATTACAGCCCGGCGTTGATGGATTGCGCCGCGTCGATCATGTCCTGACCCACGTCACCGGCGAATTGCTCCCACACCGGTTTCATCACGTCGACCCAGGCCTGACGCTGTTCCGGGCTCAACTGACGCACGGTGCCGCCGGCCTCGACGATCGCCTGTTTGGCTTCGTTGTTGACCTTGGTGGATTCGGCGTTCCGGGTTGCGGTGACTTCATCCATGATGGTCATGAACTGGTCGCGCACTTCGGGATCGAGGCTGTCGAGCCAGTCGACAGAGGCCACAACCAGATAGTCCAGCACCCCGTGGTTGGTTTCGGTCACACCGTCCTGCACCTCGAAGAATTTCTTGCCGTAGATGTTGGACCAGGTGTTTTCCTGACCGTCCACAACACCCTGCTGCAGCGCGCCATAGACCTCGGAAAACGCCATTTTCTGCGGGCTGCCGCCGATCGCTTCCATCTGCGCAACCAGCACGTCAGAGGACTGCACGCGGAACTTCAGACCATTGGCATCTTCGGGCAGCAATAGCGGCTTGTTGGCCGACATCTGCTTCATGCCATTGTGCCAGTAACCCAGACCTTGCAGACCACGGCGCTGCATGCTGTCGAGCATCGCCTGACCGTTTTCAGAAGCCTGGAACGCGTCCACGGCGTCGATGTTCTTGAACATGAACGGCAGGTCGAAGAGGCGGAACTGCTTGGTGAATTTCTCGAACTTCGACAGGGACGGCGCGGCCAGCTGCACGTCGCCCTGGAGCATCGCCTCCAGCACCTTGTTATCGTCATAGAGCGTGGAGTTCGGATAGACCACCATGCACATGGTGCCGTCCATTTCCTCGTTCACGCGCTTTTCCAGCAACGAGGCCGCGATCCCCTTGGGGTGCTTGTCGGTGTTGGTCACATGGCTGAACTTGACGACGATCTCTCCATCATCACAGGCATCCGCCTGGGCCACGCCAGCGGTCACGGTCAGCGCCATTGCGGTGGCGGCAGCAGTCAGGAACTTCATGGTGATCCTCCCTAAGAATCCTAATTTGTCCTCCAACCCCGAAACAGCGCCCGGGGCTTGGCAGGTAGAATTGGCAATGGGGGAGACAGGCTCAAGCGATGATTCGAGAATCGATCAAACAAACCGTTTTTTTGTTTCTTATCTTGCGGTTATTCCAGGTTCTTTGCATTACGCACACGGCCGTGCGGCGCGGCTGTGCGAAATCCCGCACATGGGGTGCCGGGCATTGTGCGAAAAACCGCACATCTGTTAGCGCCGGTAATCCTCGGGGCGAATCCCATAGCGCGTGAGCTTGTCATAGAAGGTCTTGCGCGGCAGCTTCAGCGCCTCGGCGGCGGCAGAGGCCTTGCCGTTCTGCCGGCCCAGCGCGGCGATCAGCAGCGAGCGCTCCACCTGTGCCATCTGCTCTGCCAGCCCCAGATCGGCAGCCTCGGAGACCTCTTCCGGCATGCCAAGGACAAAGCGCATCGCCGCCGACATCAGCGAGCGCGCATTGCCGGGCCAATCCTGCGCCATCAGACCGGCGAGGGTGTCGGCGCTGATTTCCGGCGCCTCGATCCCGGCCTGTTCGGCGGCCTGGCTCACATAGTGGCGAAACAGCACCGGAATGTCGTCGCGCCGCTCCGCCAGCGCGGGGATGCGCACCCGCATCACATCGAGCCGGTAGAACAGGTCGGCGTTGAATTTTCCCGCCGCAACAAGATCGGCCAGATCGGCGGAGGAGCCGCCGATGATGCGCACCTCCGGGCCCTGCTCCAGCCGCTCCAGCACCGCAAATTGCGTCGCCTCGGGCATCGCCGACAGCTCGTCCAGGAACAGCGATCCCCCTTCGGCGCGGTGGCACAGCTCCTCGAACGCCTCGGGCGTGAGACCGGCGGCGGGACGTTTGACAAAGGCCCCCTGCCCGCGACGCGACATCAGATGCACCACTTCGGCCACCTTGGGAATGCCGCTGCCCGGCGGGCCGGAGACCAGCACCTCCGCCTCGGTCGGCGCGACAGAGCGCACCCGCGCCCGCAGCTCCTGCGCCTGCGGAGAGGAGCCGAACAGCATCCGCGCCGCCGGATCGCCGCTTTCGAGCTGGGTTTGCAGGCGGCGGTTTTCCAGCACCAGCGCCCGGGTCTTCAGCGCCCGTTCCAGCACCGCCAGCAGCGTCGCCGCCTCGCAGGGTTTTTCGAGGAAATCAAACGCCCCTTCGGACATCGCCTTGACCGCCATCGGGATGTCGCCCTCGCCGGTCAGCAGCACCACGGGCAGCTCCGCATCCACCCCCTGGGCGTAGTCCAGCAGGTGGAACCCGTCGCGCCCCGGCATGCGCATGTCCGACAGGATCACCCCGTCGAAATCGGCGGTGATGTGATCCTTGGCGGCCACAAACGACCCCGCCGTCATGGTGTCCAGATCAGCCAGTTCCAGCGTCTGGCCCAGCGCCTCGCGCACGGCGGCGTCGTCATCCACCAGCAGGACCTTGCGCGTGGGCAGCGGTGACAGGGAGCGCATCATGCGGCGGTTTCCTCTTTCCAGTAGTCCAGTTCGACCGTGAACAGGGCGCCATGTTCGGTATTGGTGCCCCGGATATTGCCGCCAAAGCTTTGCACCAGACCGTAGGAAATGGACAGCCCCAGCCCCATGCCTTCGGAACTGCCCACCGCCTTGGTCGAGTAGAACGGCTCAAACACCTTTTCGGGCTGCTTCAGACCGGGGCCGATGTCCTGCACGGTCACCGTCAGCCGATTGCCCGCGTTGACGACGATCCGAACCAGGCGGTCGTCCTGTCCCATCATCGCATCCACCGCATTGTTGATCAGGTTCACAAACACCTGCGTCAGACGTACCTCGCCGCCGCGCACCCAGATCGCGCCCGCCTCGGGCGGTTGCCAGTCAAGCGTCACGTCATGGTCGCGCAGGCGGGTTTCAGTCAGCTCCACCGCCGCGGTGATCACCTGCACCAGGTCGACCCGGCCCACCGGCTCGCTCTCGTTGCGGGCAAAGGCGCGCAGGTTCTTGATGATCCGGGCCATCCGCGCCGACATCTGCGCAATGCGGGTGAGGTTCTCGCCCGCGCGTTCGGCCTTGCCGCGCTCCAGAAAGGCCTGACCGTTCTCGGCAAACTGCTGGATCGCCATCAAGGGCTGGTTCAGCTCGTGGCTGATCCCTGCCGACATCTGCCCCAGCGCCGAGAGTTTATCAGCCTGCACCAGTTCGGCCTGCGCCTGTTTCAGTGCCGCTTCCGCCTCCTTGCGCTCGCGCACCTCGCGGCGCAGCTGGACGTTGGCCTCCGACAGGGCACGGGTGCGGGTGTCGACGCGCTGCTCCAGCTCCGCATTGGCGGCGGCCAGGGTCCGGCGGCGCTCTGCCACCAGGAACAGGATGGTGCCGAACGCCAGCCCCACCGCCGCCATTGCCATGGTCTGTAGCGCCGCCAGCCGCCGCGCCGGGGCAATGTCCACCAGGATCTCGCCCTGCATGTCGATCGCCGGCAGGTCGATGCCCAGATGCAGCGCCTGGTTGGGCAGATAGGGGCTCCAGCGTTGCTGCCAGATCTCGTGCGATCCGATGTGACGCACCCGCAGCGGCTGCGGCGCACCCGACGCCGCGCGCAACCCCGGGCGGGTGCTCTCGCGCTGCCAGAACAGCAGTTCGGAGTGGTTCGACATGAACACCTGCCCGTCGCGGATGGTGAAATAGACCGCCGGCAAGGAGCCGCGCCAGGTCTGCTCCACCAGCTCGATATCCGCCGCCACCACCAGGGTGCCGCGCACCCGGCCATCGGGGCCGAAATCCGGCGCGGCAAAGAAATAGACCCGCCGGTCGCTGCCCGCCAGCACCCGGGCCTCGGTGCCCATGGCGCCCTGCATGGCGCGGCGGAAATAGTCACTGGTGGCCACGCTGGGGCTGGTGACCCCTTCGGCGGCGGCCAGCACCTGTCCCTGCGCATCCGCATAGAACACGTCGAGCGCACCGGTCTTGTCCGCCACCCCGCGCAGCAGCGCCTGGGCGGCGCGCCGGCCCACCGGCTCATCCAGCCGCCGCAGCGCCGGATGGGTCGCCACCAGCACCGCCTGTTCGCGGTAGATCTGCAATTGCGTGCTAACCCGGTCGGAGGCCAGCGCCAGATCGGAGGCGCTGCGCTCCGCCAGGGCGGTCAGTGCCTGCCGGTAGCCCGAGGACCAGACCGCAGCCGATAGCAGCGCAATGGCGATGGCAACGCCCAGGATCAGGGCCAGACGGGGGTGACGTGTTTTCAACATTGCGCCACAGTAGCAAAGCCCCCCTTGCCAAGGCCAGAGACCTCGGCAAAAACCCATAGCCATGAAAACACTGATCCAATCCCCGACCGAGCCGGCGTTTGTCCAGGACCCCTACCCGTTTTACGACGCCGCGCGCGCGGCCGGGAAGCTCGGGTACTGGCAGGACTATAAAATGGTGGCGGCCTTTAGCCATGACGCGGTGCATATGCTGCTGCGCGACCGCCGCTTTGGCCGCGAAATCCCCGCCGAGATGGCCACCGAGGGCCCGGCCCATCTGGCGCCCTTCTTGCAGGTGGAAGCACATTCTCTGCTGGATGCGGAACCGCCCCGGCACACACGCCTGCGCAAACTGGTGCTGCGCGCCTTTACCAGCCGCGAGATCAAGGCGCTGGCACCGGGGCTGGAGACGCTGTGCCATGATCTGATCGACGCCTTTCCCAAAGATGCGCCCTTTGATCTGCTGACCGCCTATTGCACCCAAGTGCCGGTGATCGCGATCTGCCGCCTGCTCGGCGTGCCGGAAGACATGGCCCCGAAGCTCTTGGACTGGTCGCACAAGATGGTGGCGATGTATCAGGCCTCCAAGACCATCGAGACCGAACATTCCGCCGCCACGGCGAGCGAAGAGTTCATCGCCTTTCTCACCGATTATGTGGACGAGCGCCGCAAGACACCGGGCGATGATCTGATCACCCGCCTCATTCAGGCCGAAGAAGATGGCGAGAGCCTCTCCACCGACGAACTGATCGGCACCTGCATCCTGCTGCTCAATGCCGGGCACGAGGCGACGGTGCATTCGCTCGGCAACGGGGTGAAGACAATGCTGGAACAGGGCTGGTCGCCGGAGTGGCTGGCCCCCGAGGGCATCACGGGGCTGGTGGAGGAGATCCTGCGCTATGATCCGCCGCTGCATATGTTCACCCGCTACGCCTACGAGGAGATCGAGATGCTCGGCCATACCTTCCAGCGCGGTGATTTGGTGGCGCTGATGCTGGCGGCGGCCAACCGCGACCCGGAGGCGCTGGCGCGCGCAGATCAGTTTGACCCGACACGGCCGCCCAAGGTGAACAAGAGCTTTGGCGGCGGGCTGCATTTCTGTGTTGGCGCGCCGCTGGCGCGGTTGGAGATGGAAATTGCCCTACCGATCCTGTTTGCGCGCTGCCCGGAGCTGGCGCTGGCGGAACAGCCTGTCTATTCCAACACCTATCACTTCCACGGGCTGACCCGCCTGTGGGTGACGCGCAGCTGAGGACAAACCCGGCCGGGGGCGCTCCCGCCCGCGCGGCGGGGATCACAGATCCCCTTGCGCCGTTGGGCCCGGCGCCGCTGACGCGGCGCGGCGCGTCTCTTTCACCTTTTGTCAAATACCTCGGGGGGGAGGCGCGAACGCCCCGAGGGGGCAGCGCCCCCCACCTTCGCAGCCTGCGTCCCGTCACTGCGGCAGCGCCGAAAGCGCCGCCGCGCAGGGCCCCGCCATCAGCCAGTCGCGAAAGGCCACCACCTTGGGATCGTGCCATTTCTCCGCCTCGCCAACCAGCGCATAGGCGCCATCCGGGGTGCCGCAGGTCATCTCCGGGAAGGGCAGCACCAGATCGCCGCGCGCCAGCTCCTCGGCACAGAGGACCAGATCCGCCATCACCACACCGGCCCCGATCACCGCCGCGCGCGTGGCCATGTCGAGGTTGGGAAACACCTCGCCGGCGGTGGCGTCGACCTGCGCGACGCCGAAGTGCTGCACCCAGGTGGGCCAGTCGCTGCGCCGCGGGCTTTCGTGCAGCAGCCGTTGCTGCGCCAGCGCCGCGGGTCCCTTCGCCGCCAGGTCCGGCAGCAGCGCCGGCGCGCAGGCCGGTGACAGCACCATTTCAAACAGCGGCAGCACCTGGAGCGATGCCGACCGGCCAGGGCGGTTCTGCAAGGAGATGCCAAGGTCGTACTCGGCGGCCTCGAACCCCTTGGTGCTGTAGAAGTCGGTGGTCAGCCGCAGCTTGATCTCCGGATGGGCCGCCCGGAACGTCTCCAGCTGCGGCAGCAGCCAGCGGATCGACAGGGTTGGCGGGCAGATCACCCGCAGCTCAGAGGCATCGGAGGCGATCTGTTCGACCTGCCGCTGCATCATCTGGAACGCCTCGGTCAGCACCGGATGGAGCCGCCGCCCGGCGGTGGTCAGCTCCACCCCGCGGGCATGTCGGTGAAACAGCGCCACCCCGAGGTGATCCTCCAGGATCTTGACCTGACGGCTGATGGCACCGCGGGTCACGAACAGCTCCTCGGCCGCCTGGATGAACCCCTGATGGCGGGCGGCGGCCTCGAAGGCGCGCAGGGCATTCAACGGCGGCAGGCGCATGACGCTCCCTCATGGATCAGTTTTTCTGATCCAATCATGGAATTTAACTGATTTGCGCGCAAGCCCCCAGACACCGTATTCCCATTGCACCGACACCGAGAGGAAGGGGATTGAGACCATGACCACAGCATTGAACACCCAGGCAGCACTGGGCAGGCGCTCCGGGGTCCGCAGTCTTCTTCGCCGGATTCGCGAAAGATTTGGCGTGAGAAAATCTGCGCCGGTTGTCAGGGTTCCGGAACAGGATCTGCGCAGGCTGGCGGAAACCTCGCCGCATCTGCTCGCCGACATTGGCGTACACCCTGCCACCAGCGGCACGGATCAGCAGCCGTGGCGGCTGGAGGACGGGCGGCAACTGGTGCTGCGCTCGCCCCTCTAGGGTCGCGGCACGGCGCCGCCCACGGCGGCGCGCGGGCGTGCCTCCGTCACGCGGCGGTCAGAGTTTGCTGCGATACACAGGTTGGCGCTGCGGATCGCCGCCGGGTCACTCCACCCGGATCTGCTCCAGCGGCAAATGGGTGGTGGATTTGATCTCCTCCATCGACAGGAGCGCGGTGACATTGTGCACCCGCACCTCGGAGATCAGCGCCTGATAGAATTTGTCGTAGGCGCGCGCGTTGCGGACCCGAACCTTGAGAATATAGTCGATGTCACCGGCAAGCCGATGCGCCTCCTGCACCTCGGGGCGTTCGCGCAGCGCCTTGAGGAACGCGGCCTGCCAGTCGGCCTCGTGCTCCGAAGTCCGGATCAGCACGAAGAAACAGGCCTCGAACCCCAGCGCCTCGGCATCGAGGATCATGGTCTGATTGCCCACCACCCCGGCCTCGCGCAGCTTGCGGATACGATTCCACACCGGCGTCTTGGAACTGCCCACCTGCTTGGCGATTTCGTCCAGGGATTGCCCCGCATCGCGTTGCAGTTCCGCCAGAATTTTCCGATCCGTGGCGTCGATCCGCACTGTCATTCCAAAATTCTCCAAACCTGAGGACATCCGGACTTCCTGCCCGGAGGGCTGCGGACGCATGTCCTTATTTCCCGGCGCATATAGCGTCCAGACGGGAATATTTCCTATATCTAATCCCAAGTCAAACACCACGGACGGACCCGCCAATGCCACGCGACACCAGCCATATCCCCGCCGACCTGCCCGCCCTTCCGGGACCGCAGGGCGTGATGTGCCCGGGCGTGGTGGCCTTTGCCGGCTCCGGCCCCGGAGACCCGGACCTTCTGACGCTCAAGGTGCTGAAGGCGCTGCGCACGGCGGATGTGATCCTCTACGACCGTCTGGTCAGCGCCGAGATCATGGCGCTGGCCCATGACGGGGCCATTCTCGAAGACGTCGGCAAGGAGGGCTTCGGCCCCTCGATGGCGCAGGAAGAGATCTGCGCGCGGCTGGTGCATCATGCCAAGCGCGGGCGCAGCGTGCTGCGGCTGAAATCGGGCGATCCGACGATCTTTGGCCGCCTCGACGAGGAGCTTTCCGCCTGCGAGGCCGCCGATGTGGACACGCAGATCCTGCCCGGCATCACTGCCGCCTCTGCCGCCGTGGCCGCGATCGGCCAGAGCCTGACCCAGCGCGGGCGCAATTCCTCGGTGCGGTTCCTCACCGGTCACGACATGAAGGGTTTTGCCGATCACGACTGGGCGCAGCTTGCCCGTCCGGGCGAGGTGGCTGCCGTCTATATGGGCAAGAAATCCGCCCGGTTCGTGCAGGGACGCATGCTGATGCATGGCGCTGACCCGGCGACGCCCGTGACCGTGGTGGAGAACGCCTCTCGTGACAGCCAGCGCGTGCTGGCCACCACCCTCGACCGGCTGCCCGCCGATCTGGCCGCCGCCGCCTTTGACGGCCCGGCCCTCACCTTCCTCGGGCTGGCGCCGCGCGCAGCTGCCGCCACCGCCGCCCGCACCGATATTCAGATGGAGCTTGCCTGATGGCCCGTGCATTTACCCCCAAAGTCGTCACCGCCAACGACCTGCTCGAAGGCGATGTGATCTATCTCACCGCCGCGGGCGGCTGGACCCGCGTCCTGGAAGAGGCCGAGCTGATCGTCGACGAGGCGGAGGCGCAGCTGCGCCTGCTGGAGGCGCAGAGCCAGCCGCAGGTCGCGGTGGGCGCCTATCTCGCCGATGCCCAGGCCGGGGAGACCGGTCCTGAACCCACCCACTTCCGCGAGGAGTTCCGCCGCACCGGACCCTCGAACTACCGCCACGGCAAACAGGAGGCCGCAGCCAATGTATAAGTACAACGACTTCGACCACGCCTTTCTCGCCGAGCGCAACCGTCAGTTCCGCGCCCAGGTCGAGCGTCGCATCGACGGCGCGCTGACCGAAGACGAGTTCAAGCCGCTGCGCCTGATGAACGGGCTCTACCTGCAACTGCATGCCTATATGCTGCGGGTGGCGATCCCCTATGGCACGCTCAATCCCGATCAGATGCGCGCGCTGGCGCTGCTGGCCGAGAAATGGGACAAGGGCTATGGCCATTTCACCACCCGTCAGAACATCCAGTACAACTGGCCGAAGCTGAAGGACGTGCCGGACATGCTGGACGCGCTGGCGGAGGTGAACCTGCACGCCATCCAGACCTCGGGCAACACCATCCGCAACGTGACCGCGGACCATTTCGCCGGTGCAGCCGCCGACGAGATCGAAGATCCGCGCCCGATCGCCGAGCTGATCCGGCAGTGGTCCACCGACCATCCGGAATTCCAGTTCATGGGCCGCAAGTTCAAGATCGCCGTCTCTGGCGCCGCCAATGACCGTGCGGTGCTGAAGGCGCATGACCTGGCGGTGAAGATCGTTCGCAATGACGCGGGCGAGCTTGGCTATCAGGTGCTGGTGGGTGGTGGCCTTGGCCGTACCCCGATGATCGGCAAGGTGCTGAACGACTTTGTCGCTGCCGATGACCTGCTGCCCTATATCGAGAGCGTGATCTCGGTCTGGAACCAGTACGGGCGCCGCGACAACAAATACAAGGCCCGCATCAAGATCACCGTGCATGAAATGGGTCTGGAGAAGATCCGCGAGCTGACCGACGCGCGGTTTGAACAGGTGCGCCCGACTTTTGGCGGTGCCGATCAGGCGCTGTTCCAGGACATCAAGCGCCACTTTGCCGCGCCGGAGTTCCGCAGCGGCAGCACCGAGGCCTTTGACGCCGCCTACGACTCCGACCCGGTGTTCCGCGCCTGGGCCGATACCAACCTGGCCGCGCACAAGGCGCCCGGGCATGCGATCGTGACCATCTCGATCAAGAAACACGGGGCGACCCCGGGTGATGCGACCGCCGCGCAGATGCGCGAGATGGCCGATATTGCCGAAGAGTTCGCCTATGGCGAGCTGCGCATCAGCCACGAGCAGAACGTGATCCTGCCGCATGTGCACAAGAACGACCTGCCGGCGATCCACGCGCGTCTGAGGGCCGCCGATCTGGCCACCGCCAACATCGGGCTGATCTCGGACATCATCGCCTGCCCCGGCATGGATTACTGCGCGCTGGCCACCGCCCGCTCGATCCCGGTCGCGCAGGAGATCGCCACCCGGTTCGAGGATCTGAAGATGGAGCACGATGTGGGCCATCTGCAGATCAAGATCTCCGGCTGCATCAACGCCTGCGGTCACCACCACGTCGGCCATATCGGCATCCTTGGCCTGGATCGCGCAGGGGTCGAGAACTACCAGATCACCCTCGGCGGTGACGCGACCGAAACGGCAGCGATCGGCACCCGCACCGGGCCCGGCTTTGCCTATGACGAGATCGTCCCCGCGGTGGAGCGCATCGTGGAGACCTATCTGGAGCAGCGCGAGAGTGCGGAGGAGGAATTCCTCCAGACCTATCGCCGCGTTGGCATGGAGCCCTTCAAGGCGGCGCTCTACCCGGCGGCAGACAAAAAGGTGGCCTGAGCCATGACCCGCATAGACCAGGAAATACAGGGACAGCCCGCTGCCTCGCGCAGCGCGGTGGCCCTGGCCGAACAGGTGGCGGCGCTCAATGCGCGGTTCAAGCACCATTCGGCGACCTCCGTGATGGAGGGGGCGCTTCGCGATGCCGGCAATATCGCGCTGGTCTCGTCTTTCGGCGCGGAGTCGGTGGTGCTGCTGCACATGGCCGCCATCATCGACCCGATGGTGCCGGTGCTGTTTGTCGATACCGAACTGCTGTTCACCGAAACGCTGGTCTACCAGCAGGAGGTGAGCGAGCGTCTGGGGCTGCGGAACGTGCATGTCATCAAGGCCGATGACATCGCCGACAAGGACCCCTATGGCGCGCTGCGGTTTTCCGACACCGATGCCTGCTGCGCCCTGCGCAAGACCATCCCGCTTCAAAAGGCGCTGGCGGGCTATGACGGCTGGATCACCGGCCGCAAGCGGTTCCAGTCCGGCACCCGCGCCGCGCTTGATTTCTTTGAGGTCGAGGACGGAACGGGGCGGATGAAGATCAACCCGCTGGCCCATTGGGCGCCCGAGGATGTGCGCGCCTATATGGATGAAAACCGCCTGCCCCGGCACCCGCTGGTGGCCAAGGGCTATCCGTCGATCGGCTGTGCCCCCTGCACCAGCCCGGTGGCCGAAGGCGAAGACCCCCGCGCCGGCCGCTGGCGCAACCAGAACAAGGAAGAATGCGGCATCCACGTGGTGGATGGCAAATTCGTCCGTACAGGAGCTTGAGTGACATGAGCGTTATCGTGACCGATACGGGCTTTGCCCATGATGACTGGACCGGCGGCTTTGAGGGCGAGCATGTGCTCGACCTGGCCTCCGACACCGATGCGGCCGCGCTGGCCGGGCAGCTGGACGGCGTGGAGATGATCCGCGTTGATTTCCCCTCTTTTGCCGACGGGCGCGGTTTCACCATTGCGCGCATGCTGCGCCTGATGGGATACGAGGGGCGTCTGCGGGCCAAGGGGCATGTGATCTCGGATCAATATGCCATGGCACGCCGGGTGGGGTTCGACGAGGTGGAAATCTCCGACGACCTGGCCACCCGCCAGCCAGAGGACCAGTGGCAGTTCCGCGCCAATTGGCAAAGCCACAACTATCAGGCCCGCCTGCGCGCGCATTCGAACGCCGCGCGCTAAGCCAGCCCCAAGACCCCGCCGTCAGGCCGCCCCTGCCCGGCCCCGCATCTGCGATGCCGGGCCGGATCTGCGCAAGATTGCCGCAGGAGGGGTTCCCCTGACCTGGATCAATGCTTAATCAGAGGTGCCAGCCTATCCCCGCTGGCAGAGACATGATGAACGAGATTGCCGCCGTGACCGAGACTGTGAGTGAGCCTGTGACCGAAGCCGCCGCGCCTGCAAAGGCCAAACCGACCCTGCCCGACGCCCAGACCGTGACAGAGGTCAAGCACTGGACCGACCGGCTGTTTTCCTTCCGCTGCACGCGGCCTGCGTCCCTGCGGTTCCGCTCGGGCGAGTTCGTGATGATCGGTCTGATGGGCGATCCGGACCCAAAGACCGGCAAGCAGAAACCGCTGTTGCGCGCCTATTCCATCGCGTCCCCAAGCTGGGACGAGGAAATGGAGTTCTACTCCATCAAGGTGCAGGACGGCCCGCTGACCTCCAAGCTCCAGCACATCAAGGTCGGCGACGAGATCATCCTGCGCCCGAAACCCGTCGGCACCCTGGTGCATGACGCGCTGGTCCCCGGCAAGCGGATCTGGTTCTTTGCCACCGGCACCGGCTTTGCGCCTTTTGCCTCGCTGCTGCGCGAGCCGGAAACCTACGAGAAATTCGACGAGGTCATCATCACCCACACCTGCCGCGAGGCCGGTGAGCTGACTTATGGCCGCGAGTTGATCGAGAGCCTCAAGGACGACGAGCTTCTGAACGAGGTGATCGGTGAGGGTTTCTGGAAGAAGATCAAATACTACCCTACCACCACCCGCGAAGAGAGCGCCAAGATGGGCCGCATCACCGACCTGATGCGCTCGGGCGAGGCGTTTGAGGATCTGGGCGTGCCGCCGCTGAACCCGGAAAGCGACCGCGCGATGATCTGCGGCAACCTGGCGTTCAACCTGGAACTGAAGGACCTGTTTGAAAACACCTATGGTCTGGAAGAAGGCGCCAATTCCAAGCCCGCACATTTCGTGGTGGAAAAAGCCTTCCTCGACTGAGCCCTCGGGCACATCACATCAAACAGAAACACTGCGGATCTCGTCAGCGAGGTCCGCATTTTTCATTCCGACAGCGTGACCTCGAGACCGCGATAGAAGGCCTCCCGTGCGTGAACCTCTGCCAGGGCTTGTGACCGCAGCGCTCCAGCAGAATTATTTGCGCATCGGGACGCGCAACAAAAAGGGCGACGCTGATGCGCCGCCCCTGTCTGATGTCTGGCGTTTGCCGCGGGGGCGTTAGAGCCCGAGCGCAGTGCGGGCCTGCTCCAGCGCCGCTTTCAGCAAATCGGGGTTGTCGCGCGCCTGGGTGATCGCGGATTTCACCGCGGTCTTTTTCAGCGGGTCCAGTTGCGAGCCGTCGATCAGCTCGATCACCCGGTCATAGTCAAAACCCTCGGGCGTGAGCAGCGTGGCCGGGCTGTCCGCCGCCACATCGGCGTCGGTGCCGGCGTCGGCTTCGGTTGTGGTCTCCGTCGAAGACTCAGTCGAGGTCTCGGTGGTGACATCGGTGTCCGCGGCGGCGGCGTCTGCCTCAGCCTCTGCCGCTGCCTCGGTATCGGCCCCCGCGCCGGCCTCGGCCTGCTCTGCCACGGTGCTCTCGTCCGGCAGCGCATCGCCCACATCCTGCGTCAGGCTGTCCTGAACCTCCTGCGCTGCGGTCTCGGCGGCCTCCTGAGCGCCCTCGGCAAGATCAGCCGCGCCTTCGGTCACGCTGTCGACCGCCTCGCTTGCGGTCTCTGCCACGGCGGCAGCGGTGTCCTCGGCGGCGTCCACGGCCTCGGCGGCCTGCTCCTGCGCGGCGTCGGCTGCGGCGCTGGCGCCTTCACCAAGGTCGGCGGCCGCCTCGGAGGCGGCGTCGGCAGCATCCGAGACCGCGTCAGCGGCCTGATCGGCCAGTTCTTCGGCGGCGTCCTCCGCCGCGGCAACGCCATCCTCGACCTGCTGTTGCAGATCCTCGGCGGTGGCTTCGGCCTCGGCTGCGGCCTCTGCGGCCGCCTCGGCGGCGGTGTCGGTCTCGGCTTCGGTCTCAGCCGCGGTTTCGGTGTCCGCCGGGGCGACTTCGTTTGCCACCTCTGCCGGGGCCTCCGTGGCAAGCGGTTCCTCGGATTGGTTCAGATACCAGAACGCCCCTGCGACGACCACGACGCCGACAGCGGCGCCCACTCCTGCGATTTTCATGGCATAGTCCTTCCATGCTGACGTCCCGACGCGGGACGGATTGCGCATGTTCATGTGCGTCTTAGGCGTCGACAACAAGGGGGAAGTGGTAAATACTGCTCCCCTCGGCCATGCTCCGCCGCCGGGGGGCGCGCTCTATCGTGAAAACTCCCCTCAATGATGAAAAGCACCGTGTTTCCGGCTTGCAAGACCGCCGGACACCGATTAAATTCCCGGCTCAAATTTCTGCAATTATCAAAGGATAGAACCCATAGCTCGCAGACCTCATAACGCGCCGCCGACCCGTGATACCGGCCCGCGCGTCAACGACAAAATCCGCGCTCCCGAAATCCGCCTGATCGGTGCAGATGGCGATAACGTCGGTGTTGTGCATCCCGCCAAGGCCATGCAGATGGCCGAAGAGGCCGGTCTGGACCTGGTGGAGATCTCGCCCAACGCCAATCCGCCGGTCTGCAAGATCATGGACTACGGCAAGTTCAAGTATGAACAGCAGAAACGCGAAAGCGAAGCGCGCAAGAAGCAGAAGATCATCGAGGTCAAAGAGGTCAAGTTCCGTCCCAACACGGACACCCACGACTATGACGTGAAGATGCGCAACGTGGTCAAGTTTCTGGAAAACGGCGACAAGGTGAAGGTCACCCTGCGTTTCCGTGGCCGCGAGATGGCGCACCAGAACCTGGGCCGCGAGCTGCTGCAACGGGTGGCCGAGGACATCAAGGAACTCGGCAAGGTCGAAAACATGCCGAAGATGGAAGGCCGTCAGATGATCATGATGATCGGCCCGCTTCCGAGCAAGTAACGCCCTTATGGCGATCCGGCGCGGGGTCTCCCTGCGCCCGCGACCTCCCCGCACCTGGTGCCGGGAGGTTTTTTTATACCGCGCCGCCGCCCGCCCAGCGCCACGGGCCGCGTTGCCGGGGCTGTTCAGGCGGGGCTGTTTGCGGGGCTGAGGTCACGCGCGGAGCGGCTGTCCTGCGGGCCGCTCGCCCCGGCGCAACGTCAGAACCTCGACCCCGGCATCGGTCACCGCCACCGTATGTTCGAACTGCGCCGACAACCGGCGGTCCCGTGTGACGATGGTCCAGCCGTCCGGCTCCGTTTCCACCCGGCGACTGCCGAGGTTCACCATCGGCTCCACGGTAAAGACCATGCCCGCGCGTAGCCGTTCGCCGGTGCCGGGGCGGCCGAAGTTCAGCACCTGTGGCGCCTCGTGCATCTGCCGTCCGATCCCGTGACCGCAATACTCCCGCACCACCGAGCAGGCGTGTCTGCGCGCATACCGCTCGATCGCATGGCCGACGTCCCCCATCCGCCCCCCGGGGCGCACCTGGGCAATGCCCTGCCACATCGCACCATAGGCGATGCGGACCAGCCGCCGGGCGGCGCCGGACACATTGCCCACCAGGTACGTCTTGCTGGAATCGGCGATATAGCCGTTCTTTTCCAGGGTGATATCCAGGTTGATGATGTCGCCGTCGGTGATCACCTCCGACGCGCTCGGCACCCCGTGACAGACCACATGGTTGCGAGAGCAGTTCAGCACATACTCAAACCCGTATTGACCCTTGCTCGCCGGGCGGGCCTGAAGCTCCTGCTCGATAAAGCGTTCGACGCGATCGTTGATCTCCAGCGTGCTGCGCCCCAGCAAGGGCATCTGGTCCAGCATGTCAAACACCGAGGCAAGTAGACGCCCGGACTGCCGCATCAAGGTCAGCTCCTGAGGCGACTTGACCATGTCACGCGGCCGTCTCGTCCGACGGCGCCACCGCGGCGGCCTGCAATTGCTGGTGCAGGATCTCGCTGAAGGTCAGGGTCGGGTTGGCCTCCGCCAGCATGCCGATCTTCATCCAGAACTCCGCCTGGGCATTGATCGAGCGGCACATGACACCGCTGGCACGCCGGATATCTTCGTGCAGATCGTCCCCGATTTTGACAAGTCCCACTTTACGCTCCATTGGTGATTCGAATATGAAATATATACGTTTTATATATCATCGCAATCCCCCGCCCTCGTCCGGCGGCACGCGCAAATCTGTCGTGAAATTCTTGCATTCATTAGCGGAGCCTTAATCTAACCCGGCGTAGCATTGCCGCAGTTTAACCAGGGACGGGCCATATGACTCTCACCGATATTCAAAGCGACGCCGTGATGGCGATCGGCCCGTGTCGCATCGCAGCACTGTCGCTCGTCGCCCTGTTGCATCAGGACACAAAGGTCAGCGGCGACCCGGAGAGCGAGCGCGCGCTGACCCTCTCGGCAAAGCGGATCGCGACCGCCCATCAGATGCTGTCGGAGGATCTGGTCACCCGTTTGCAGGACAGCAGCTATGAACTGCCCGAACATCTGGAGGAGCGCCGTGTCGCCTGCCTCGATGTGCTGGAACCGCTCCATGCGGTGACCACCGGTGGCGGCGCCTCGATGATGGAGCGGATCCGTGCCCTCCCCCAGGTGGAGGAACTCTGCCTGCACCGGCTGGAGCCCGCCATCTCCGGTTTCCTCGACGCGCTGGTGGAGCAGCTGAGCGCGGCACAACGCAGCCGGGACGCGCAGCGCTCCGGCGACATGCTCGACGCGATCAAGAATGCCGAGGCCGTGGGCCGCAACATTCGCCTGATCGCCTTCAACGCCTCGATCGAGGCGGCGCGGATCGGCGATCAGGGCAAGGGGTTTGCCGTGATCGCAACCGAGATCCGCGGTCTGGCGGATCACACCCAGACGCTGCTGACCGACATCGCCGGCTTCCTGCGCACCTGATCGACACGTGGCGCGACGCTGCAAAAAAGCGCCCTGTCATCGACAGAGCGCTTTTCCTGCGTTCGACCCGTTTTCCAAAACCAGGCTGTCAGCCTGCGGCGGCGACCGCCCGTTTGGTCATCACGCCGACCAGATGCGCGCGATAGGCCTTGGTGCCGTGGATATCGCCGATCATACCGTCCTCCGCGACGCTGAGGCCGGTGATCGCATCCGCGCTGAAATTGGCCGACAGCGCCGCTTCGGCCTCGGTCCAGCGGAACACGCCCTCCTCTGACGCGCCGGTGACCGCCACCCGCACACCATCCGCAAATTTGGCGACAAAGACGCCAACCATGGCAAAGCGCGACGCCGGTTGCAGGAACTTCTGATAGTTCGCCGCTTCGGGCACCGGAAAGCGCACCTCGGTGATGATCTCACCCTCCTCAAGCGCGGTGGTGAACATGCCCTGGAAATAGTCATCCGCCGCAATCTCGCGGGCATTGGTCACGATGGTTGCGCCCGACGCCAGCGCCGCCGCCGGATAGCAGGCAGCCGGGTCGTTGTTGGCCAAAGATCCACCGATGGTGCCCCGGTTGCGCACCGCCGGATCACCGATCTGCCCCGCAAGCGCGGCCAGCGCCGGATAGGCGTCCGCGCCCGCTGCCACGTCGGCATGGGTCGTCCCGCCACCGATCGCCAGCTTGCCATCGTCGGTCTGGCAAACCCCCTTGATCTCGGCAATGCCGCCCAGGCTCACCAGGGTCGTGGGCATCGCCAGACGTTGCTTCAGCGTCGGGATCAGGGTCTGCCCGCCGCCCAGCGCCTGCGCATCCTCTTCGCTCAGCGCCTGTACCGCATCAGCGACGCTCGATGGTCGCGCGAATTCAAACTCATACATCGCTCATCCTTTCCGAAAGATCCCCGGCCGGGGCTTTCATCTTTTTCAAAATACCTCGGGGAGCGCGAGGGGCAGCGCCCCTCGCCCCACTTTAACCTTGCATCGCCGCCCAGACCCGCGCGGGGGTCAGCGGCATGTCGATATGGGTCACATCCTTGCCGGCAGAGCGCAGCGCATCCACCACCGCGTTGACCACCGCCGGCGGCGAGCCGATCGCCCCGGCCTCGCCACAGCCTTTCACCCCCAGCGGGTTGTGGGTGCAGGGCGTCTGGCAGGAATGATCCACCTGATAGAACGGTACATCGTCAGCGCGTGGCATGGCGTAATCCATGAACGACGCCGACAAAAGCTGACCGTCCTCGTCATAAACACAGCCCTCCAAGAGCGCCTGACCGATGCCCTGCCCCAGACCACCATGCACCTGACCGTCGACGATCATCGGGTTGACCACATTGCCAAAGTCATCTGCGGCGGCAAAGCGTTCGATGGTGACCTTGCCGGTGTCGGGGTCAACCTCAACCTCGCAGGCATAGGCCCCCGCCGGATAGGTGAAATTGGCCGGGTCGTAGAACGCCGTCTCCTCCAGCCCCGGTTCGATCTCCTCCAGCGGGTAGTTATGCGGCACATAGGCGGCGAGGGTCACATCCCCCCAGGCCACGGATTTATCCGTGCCCGCGACCGAGAACTTGCCGTCCTTCAGCTCGATATCGGCGTCCGAGGCCTCCATCAGATGGGCGGCGATCTTCTTGGCCTTGTTGATGATCTTCTCGGTTGCGCGCACCATGGCAGAGCCGCCCACCGCCAGCGAGCGCGAGCCATAGGTGCCCATGCCCATCGGGGCGTTGTTGGTGTCGCCGTGTTCGATCTCCACCATATCCTCGGGAATGCCGATCATCTCGGCGATCACCTGCGGAAAGGACGTCTCATGCCCCTGCCCGTGGCTATGGCTGCCGGTCATCACCACGATGCCGCCGGTGGCGTTGACCCGCACCGTGGCGCTCTCATAAAGCCCCGCTCGGGCGCCCAATTGCCCGACGAGGTTCGAGGGCGCGATGCCGCAGGCCTCGATATAGCAGTTCACACCCAGACCGCGCAGCTTGCCGGATTTCTCGCTTTCGGCCCGGCGCGCGGCAAAGCCTGCGATATCCGCGATCTTTTCGAGCTTATCCATCGTCGCCACATAGTCGCCGGTGTCATATTCCACCGCCACAGGCGTGGCATAGGGGAACTCGGTGACAAAGTTCTGCCGCCGCAGTGCGATCGGGTCGACACCCAGTTCGCGCGCCGCCTTGTCGATGACGCGTTCCAGCTGGAAGGTCGCCTCGGGCCGCCCCGCGCCGCGATAGGCATCGACCGGCACCGTATTGGTGAACACCGCCTTGACGTTCACATAGATCAGCGGCGTCTTGTAATTGCCCGCCATCAGCGTGCCATGCAGCCAGGTCGGCACCGAGGGTGCAAAGGTCGAGAGATAGGCGCCCATGTTGGCGTAAGTTTCGGTGCGCAGCGCGGTAAAGTTATTGTCTGCGTCCAGCGCCAGTTCGATCTTGGTGACATGATCGCGGCCATGGGCGTCGGACATAAAGGCCTCGGACCGCGAGGAGGTCCATTTCACTGCACGATTGAGCGCCTTGGCGGCAAAGGTGCAGAACGCCTCTTCGGCGTAGTGGAAGATCTTGGAGCCAAAGCCGCCGCCCACATCCGGGGCCACCACGCGCAATTTATGCTCCGGGATGCCGAGCACAAAGGCCCCCATCAAAAGCCGGATCACATGCGGGTTCTGGCTGGGGGTATAGAGCGTGCTTTCACCGGTGGCGCGGTTGAAATCACCCACCGCCACGCGCGGCTCCATCGGGTTGGCGACCAGCCGGTTGTTGACCAGCTCCAGCGTGGTGACATGGGCCGCGTCGTCAAAGGCCTTGGCCACCGCCTCCTTGTTTTCCTCCACAAAACCCCAGTCATAGCAGAGGTTGGAGGTCAGATCGTCATGCACCTTGGGCGCATCCTCAGAGAGGGCCGCCTTCATGTCGATCACGGCGGGCAGGTCTTCGATCTCCAGCTCGATCGCCTCGGCGGCATCGCGGGCCAATTCGGCGCTTTCGGCCACCACGGCGGCGATGGGATCGCCCACATGGCGCACCTTGCCCTGCGCCAGAACGGGATGCGCCGGTTCCTGCATCACCTCGCCAAAGCGGTCGGTGACCTGCCAGCCGCAGGGCAGACCGCCAACGCTTTCGAAATCCGCCCCGGTGAACACCCGCAGCACGCCGGGCATCGCCGCCGCCGCCGCGGTATCAAGCGAGGTGATCCGCCCATGCGCCACATCCGAGCGCAGGAAATGCACGTAGGCCTGACCGTTTACATTGATGTCGTCGGTGTAATTGCCGGTTCCCGTCAGGAACCTGATGTCTTCGCGCCGTTTGGTGGCGGCGCCGATGCCGCTCTCCTTGGCGTCAATATCTTTAGGCATAATCCAAACTCCTCCCAGAATGCGGGCCGGGTCCTTTTGGGCTGTTGCGCTTTGGGCTCCTCTTCCCGCCGCGCCGCCTGACCGAGCGGTCCGCTGGATTGATACGGGCTACGTTCCTCAGCCCGTCTGCAAACGGGCTGGCACAGGTCACTTGGGGCGGGCGTTATTCCGCCGCGATCGAGGTCACGTCCTGACCCGAGGCTGCCATGATCGCCTTGACGATATTGTGGTAGCCGGTGCAACGACAGAGGTTGCCCTCCAGATAATGGCGGATCTCGGCCTCGGAGGGTTTTGGGTTCTCCTTCAGCAATGCCGCTGCCGACATCACCATGCCGGGCGTGCAAAAGCCGCATTGCAGCCCGTGGTGTTCCTGAAACGCCGCCTGAATCGCGTTGAGTGTGCCGTCAGGAGCCGCCTGCCCCTCGATCGTAGCAACCTCCGCCCCTTCGGCCTCAAGCGCCAGCATGGTGCAGGATTTCACCGCCTTGCCGTCCACATGGACAACGCAGGCACCGCATTGGCTGGTGTCGCAACCCACATGGGTGCCGGTGAGCCCCTGCTGGTCGCGCAGGAACGACACCAAGAGTGTACGACCTTCGACCTCCCCGGACATGGGGCGACCGTTCACGGTCATGGAGACCTTCGTCATAAATTCCTCCCTAGCTTGAAATTCTTTGTCTGGCTGAGATCAGTTAATCACGCGTCTTGAGATGGCGCGAGGAATTTTTGCGGCAAGGGGCGCGGCGACGATTGCGGATTTGCATGCTGCGTCCGTCCGAAAGGTCGGACAGCACCTGACCTTCCCGCCGGAAAGGCGCTTCCCGCCGCCCCCCCGCCTCCCCAGGGTCAGGCACGGGCTTCGGTGTTTACTCCCCATCCCGCCGTGGCCGCGGCCGGGTCGGGATTTCCTTCAACAGGCCGCCCACCCCCATCGCGGCGATATCCGCCGACGTCACATCAATGCCGCAGACCACCCGCTCCAGCACCCAGTCGGCACCATTGAGCGCTGGCGAGCGGGCGCAGCCCGGCAGGCCGATCACCGGCTTTGTGCCCAGCTGGCCGAGGAACAGCAGATTGCCCGGATCCACCGGCATGCCAAAGCGCGTGACCGTGCCCCCCGCCAGCCGCACCGCCTCGGGGGCCACATCGGCGGGGTCGGAGGTGGCAGAGCCGGTGAGGACAAACAGCACCTCGCCCGGGGCGTCGCCCAGCGCCTGTGCAATATCCGCGGCGCGGTGCGGCACCACCACGCGGGGGCTGAGGGTCATTGCCATCCGGTCCAGCCGCCCGGCCATCGCGGCGCGACCCTTGTCGGCGGGCGTGTCCTCGGTCACCCGGGTTTCGATCAGGCTGGCGGTGCCATAGACCGGTGGCAGCACCTGAAGCGCCGCCCAGGCCGCCGCCACGGCGCGCGCCAGATCCGCGTCGGGCACCGCGTAGGCAATGATCTTGATCGTCGCGACCATGCTGTTTGCATCCACCCGGTGAAAATCCGGCACCGTCGCCACCGAGATCATCGGATCGACGCTGTTCATCGCCAGGATCTGATCCGCGCGCACCCGCGCCACCCCCGGCGTGGTGGCATAGAGGTTCACCCGCCCGGCCCCCGCGCCCGAAATCCGAAGCCCCAGAGCCGCCGCATCCGGCGCCATCGCCTGCGCCAGCCGCAACGCCGCCTCATCCTCATGCAGGTCGCCGGGGTCGAGCCGCGCGGCGATCACCTCGGTATGGCCGGCGGCCCGGAGGTCGTCGAGGTCCTGCGCCGTCAGCCGCGTGCCCTTGGCAATCCGACCGCCGGCGCCTTGCAACGAGTGCGCCAGCAGCGCCCCCTCGGCGGCGGTCAGCGCGAGTGGGCCGAATTTCATGCCACCTTGCCCCGCAGCACGCCGGTCATCTCAGCGAGGATCGACACCGCGATTTCCGCCGGGCTGGCGGCGCCGATGTCAAGCCCGACAGGCCCGTGAACGCGGGCCAGATCGTCCTGGGAGAAGCCCGCCGCGATCATCCGCTGCTGGCGCTGGCCGTGGGTCCGTTTGGAGCCCAGCGCGCCGATATAGAAACACTCCGCCCGCAGCGCCGCCATCAGCGCCGGGTCATCCAGTTTGGGGTCATGGGTCAAGAGCACCAGCGCGGTGCGCGCATCCAGTCCCAGTTTTTCTACCGCCTCATCCGGCCAGTCGTCGAGAATACGCTCGCCCGGGAACCGCTCGGCAGAGCCAAAGGCGGCGCGCGGTTCGATCAGGATCGGGTCATAGCCGGCGATCCGGGCCATCGGCACCAGCGCCTTGGCGATATGCACCGCGCCGACCAGGATCAGCCGCAGCGGCGGGTTGTGCACCGCCACGAAGGTCTCGCCATCCTCCTCGACACCGGAGCGATCCATCCGCATGCGATCGGGGTAGGAGGCGGTATTGACCAGATGCCCCTGACCGCCGGTCAGGTTGACCTCATAGGCCAGCGGGCGGCGTTCGGCACGGGCCAGCACCAGCGCCTCCAATGTCTCTTCGTCCAGCGTCTTGCCGACCGGCTCCAGCAGCACCTTGATGGTGCCGCCGCAGGCCAGCCCGACGGCAAAGGCATCATCATCGCTGACGCCGAATTCCAGCAGCTTGTGGGCGCCCTGCGCCAGCGCCTCCTGCGCCTCCAGGATCACCGCCCCCTCGACGCAGCCGCCGGAGACCGAGCCCTCGATGCGGCCGTCACCGCCCACCACCAGTTGCGAGCCGGTGCGGCGCGGCGCCGATCCCCAGGTCTGCACCACCGTACACAGCACCGCGCCGATCCCCTCGCGGTGCCAGTGCAGCGCCAGTTCGGAGGCGTTTTCAAAGCGGGCGGCGTCAGCCTGTTCGGTGCCAGATGTCATGGTGTGGATCCCGGTGCCTGTTGCCCCTCAAAGCTTGGCCCTAAAGCCGCGAAGATCAAGGACAAATCGTGCCAAATTGCGCCTGCCGGTGGCGTGCGGCGGGGGGGCGTGCGTGCTCACTCCGCCAGCATCGCCAGCAGCCGCGCCTTTTCGCCGGCATCCTCGGGGCGCGAGATCACGGCGGCCAGATCTTCGAGCGCGGCAATGCTGTGACCGGCGCGCAGGCTGTCCACATGGGGCAGCATGGCGCGGATGCCCTGGGCGCGCGGGGCAAACCCGTCCCACCGCAAGAGCGGGTTGAGCCAGATCAGGCGCCGGGAAGACAACCGCAGGCGCTGCATCTCGCGGGCCAGATCCTCCGGTGCTTCGCGATCCAGCCCGTCGGTCACCAGGAGCACCACCGCCCCCTGCCCCATCACCCGGCGCGACCAGTCGCGGTTGAAGGCATGCAGGCAGGCGCCGATCCGGGTGCCGCCCTGCCAGTCCTGCGCCTCGGCCCCGGCGGCGGCCAGCGCTGCGTCCACATCGCGCTGGCGCAGATGCCGGGTGATGTTGGTCAGGCGGGTGCCGAAGGTAAACCCATGCACCCGGGCCCAGCCCTGTGTCTTGCGGCCACCACGCGCATTGGCGACAGCATGCAGGAAATGCAGCACCATGCGGCTGTATTGGCTCATCGAGCCGGAAATATCGCAGAGCACCACCAGGGTCGGATCGCGCTCCGTCCGGGCGGTCCGGGCCATCCGGTGGATGTCGCCCCCGGTGCGGCAGGCGTCCCGTATCGTGCGCCGCCAATCCGCCCGCGCGCCATGCGCATCCGGTCGATGGCGGCGCGTTTTCAACGGTTTCACCGGCAGGGTCAGACCTGCAAGCATGCGTTTGGCCGCAGCGATCTCCGCCGCGCTCATCTGTTCGAAATCCAGCGTCTTCAGCCGCTCCTCGGCCGAGAGCGTCATGGTCGCGTCCAGCTCGATCTCGGTGCCGTCGGGTGCGTCTTCGGCGGGCGCATCGGGCAGCTGCCCGTCCAAAAGCGCCTCGGCGGCGCGTTTCTCGGCGGGTTTGGCGCCGCGCTCTTCCTGCACGCCGCGGATCGCGGGCAGCATCGCCGCCATCATGTGTTCCAGATAGCGCGGATCACGCCAGTAGAGCCGGAACACCTGCGCAAACACCGCCCGGTCCTCGGGGCGCGACACAAAACAGGCGTGCAGCGTCCAGTAGAAATCGCGCCGCGAGGTGAACCCCGCCGCGGCCACCGCCTCCACCGCGTCGATGACGCGCCCGGTGCCGACCTTCAGCCCGGCCTTGCGCAGCGCCCGGGCGAAATGGGTGAGATTGGCCACCAGTTTCGGGCGATCCGGCAGAGCAAGTTGGACATAGTCCGCCATCAGCACGCGCGGGGGCCTTGCCCCCGCACCCCCAGGATATTTTTAAGAAGATGAAGGCGCATGTCAGCCCTCCGGCAGCGCGGCACGGGCCTGATCGAGCAGGCGCTTGGCCTCGGACCCCTGGAGTTTTGCAATGTCGTCCTGATATTTCAGGATCGCGCCCAGCGTGTCGGCGATGACTTCGGGGCTGAGCGCCACCACGTCAAGCGCCAGCAGGCAGTTGGCCCAGTCGATGGTTTCGGCCACGCCGGGTTTCTTGAACAGATCCTCGGTACGCAGCGCCTGCACAAAGGCGACCACCTCGCGGCTGAGGGTCTCGGCGGCCTCGGGGACGCGGGCGCGCAGGATTTCCATCTCGCGGTCGAAATCGGGATAATCGACCCAGTGATAGAGGCAGCGCCGCTTCAACGCGTCATGCACCTCGCGGGTGCGGTTGGAGGTGAGGATCACCGTCGGCGGCTCTGGCGCCTTGATGGTGCCCAGCTCCGGAATGGTGACCTGGAAGTCCGAGAGCGCCTCCAGCAGGAAGGCCTCGAACGGCTCGTCGGTGCGGTCCAGCTCGTCGATGAGCAGGATCGGCGCGCCGCGCGGATCGGGTTGCATCGCCCGCAGCAAGGGCCGCGCGATCAGGAAATCCTCGGAGAACATCTCGGTTTGCAGGGTCTTGCGGTCGGCGGTGCCGGAGGCCTCGGCGGCGCGGATCGCCACCATCTGGGCGGCAAAGTTCCACTCATAAACCGCACTGGCCGCATCCAGCCCCTCGTAGCATTGCAGCCGGATCAGGGGCCGGCCGGTGACGGAGGCCAGCGCCCTCGCGATCTCGGTCTTGCCGACGCCGGCCTCGCCCTCCAGGAACAGGGGCCGACCGAGGCGGGCGGAGAGGAAGACCACGGTGGCCAGCGCCCGGCCACAGACATAGCCGGCCGCGGCCAGCCGGGCCTGCACCGCGTTGATCGATGCAAATCCCTGCGTCCCTGCCGCCTGCTGCGGCATCGCTTCTGTTGCCTCTGTGGTCATCCGCCCGCGTGCCCCTGTTTTGCATATTCCGACGCCCAGAGGACACGCTCTGCGCCCAGGCGTCAACAGCCGTCAACAGGCGTCACGCGGAGGCGATGCAACAGGTGCGGCGTTCTCCTGTCAGGGCAATTGACGGCGCGCGCGCGGGGATGCAACAAGTCATACGCGCGCACAGCCCCGGACACAGGGGGCAGACGCACAGGGGCAGACGCGCAGAGGGCAGACCGGACCGCGCCGCGGCCTGGGTCGACGAGGGGAAGGAACAGCGACATGCGCATCACCGCGGTGACCTGCGTCAAGAACGAGGGTCCGTTCCTGCTGGAATGGATTGCCTATAACCGCCTGATCGGGGTGACCGATTTCCTGTTCTACTCCAACGATTGCAGCGATGGCACCGATGCGTTGCTGGATGCGCTGGCGGCGCGGGGCGGTGTCACGCATCTGCCCAACCCGGCGAAGGGGCGCGCCTATCAGATGGAGGCGCTGAAGGATTGCGCCCACCAGCCGGTGGTGCAGCAGGCCGACTGGCTGTGGATCGCGGATGTGGACGAGTTCCTCAACATTCATGTGGGCGATCACAGCATCCCGGCGCTGATTGCCGCCTGTGCCGAGCCGCAGGCGATTTCGCTCAATTTCCAGTTCTTTGCCAATGGCGGGGTCGAGGCATTTGAGGACCGTCCGGTGATCGAGCAATTCACCCACAGCCACAACCCGGATGTCTGGTGCGGCGAGACGGCGATCGAGGTCAAGACGCTGACCCGGCGGGACTTTCCGCTGGGCTATTACGGCGCGCATCGCCCGTTCCTGCGCAAGAACACCCCGGCCGAGGCCCGCCCGCGCTGGTGCGACGGCAGCGGACGGGCGGTGCCGCACCGGTTTCTGGTGGCGGCAAACCCGCGCCGCATCCGCAGGTTTCCCGCCCGCGGCGCGCGCGCGCTGGCGACGCTCAACCACTATGCGCTGCGGGCGCTGGACAGCTATCTGGTCAAGACCGACCGCGGCGATGTGAACCGCGAGAACCGGGCCTTTGACGACACTTACTGGCGCGAGCGCAATGATCCGGCCTGGGAGGATCGCTCGATCCAGCGGATGCTGCCGGCCCTGCACGACGCGCTGGCGCAGCTGAAGGCCGATCCGGAGATCGCCCGCCTGCACGCGGACTGCGTGGCCCGCCATCTGGCGCGGCGGGATGCGCTGCTGGCGGACCCCGCCTATCAGCAGATGCGGGCGCAGTTGCAGGCCGCCGCGCCGCTGCCACCGCAGGAAGACGCCATGCTGCAGCGACTGGGACTGGCGTGAGGCCGCACTGATGGGACTGGACGTCATCAACCTCGGACTGCCGAAATCCGGGACCACCACGCTGAAGAACGCGCTGATCCGCGCCGGCTACCGCGTGGCCGATCACCGTATCAAGGACCAGGAAGATCCCGCCGATCCAAGCGACCGCGTGTTTGTCGGCAACCTGATGTACGAGGGGCTCTATAAATACGGCGACCCGGCGGCGCTGCTGGCGGGCTATACCGCGCTGAGCGAGGTGAGCTTTATCTACGGCGGCAATTCGGTCTGGCCGCAATGCGACCATGCGATGCTGCTGGCGCTGCGCAAGCTGCACCCGAAACTGCGCTTTGTCGCCACCCGGCGGGCGACCGAGGAGATGGCGCGTTCGATCATGCGCTGGAACAACCTCGGCAAGCTGCGCCTGCCGCTGTCGACGGTGCCGGGGTTGCCGGTCGGATATGGGCACGACATGGACGAGCAGATGATCTGGATCGATGGCCATTACGAGGCGCTGGCCCATTGGTTCCGCGATGACCCCCTGTATCTGGAGGTCGATGTGGCCGCAGCGGACGCGCCGCAGCGGCTGGAGCGGTTCCTGGGGCGGCGCCTGCCCTGGTGGGGACAGTCCAACATCAATCCGGACGGGGAACGCCAGCCCCCGTCCGACGCGGCGCCGGACACAGCGCCGGACACAACGCAGGACAGGGCGGGCTGATGCGGATCTATCTACATATCGGACTTCATGTGGCGGGCGCGACGCGCGTGCAGGCGGTGCTGGCAGAGAAACGGGCCCAGCTGCTGGACAAGGGCGTGCTGGTGCCGCGCGCGGCGGGGGCCAAGAACCACACCCGCCTGTTCATGGCGGTCACCGATCCCGACCACGTCGACCCGCTGCGCTACAATCGCGGCTACATCGGCGCGGCCAAACAGGCCCAGCTGCGCGAGACGCTGCTGGAGGATCTGCGCCGCGACGTGGCCCAGCACAGCCCGCACACGCTGATCCTGAGCGCCCATCAGCTGGGCACGCAGCTGTCGCGCCGCAGCGAATTGGACCGGCTGAAGGCGCTGCTGGCGCCGCTGTCGGAGGATATCCGCATCGTGGCGCATCTGGACGCACAGGCGCGGATGCTGGCGGAGGTCTTTGCCGCGCAGGTCCTCGAAGGGCGCGCCGCCGGGCTGGCCCGCGAGGTGGAGATGACGCGCGAGAACAGCTGGTGGCAGGCGGCCCTGGAGACCCTGCCGCCGGTGGATCCTCAGGCCGGCCAGTTCGAGGAAAGCCAGGGCGCGCCCTTCTGGCTCGATTATCTGGCGCTGCAAGAGTTCTGGGAAGAGGTCTTTGGCGCCGGCTCGGTGACCTTTCGCCCCTATGATCCGGCACGCTTCGGCAGCGCCGATGTGACCGAAGAAATCCGCGCCGCCTTTGGCATCGACGGCCAGATCGGGCGGGTCGCCGAACAGCGGCCCGACGCGCCGATCCCGGCGGCCTGGCTGACGCGGGGGCGCCAGTTCAACGCGCTTTTGTTGCGGCTTCTGGCGCAGGGCAACCACATCCTGCCGCGCAAGCTGTGGCGGCAGATGATCCAGGATCTCCAGGTCGATGGACCGCCCATCGACCCGGCCCGGCTGGGGGCGGTGACACGGTTCTTTGCCGCCGACAACGCCCGCCTCTGTGCCCGGCATGCGGATCTGTCGCCGGCGCTGTTTGATGTGGAAATCTCCTCTGAGGACTGGGCGGAGGCGGACCCGCAGATGGGGTTTCGCGCCTCGCAATACCTGCTGGCCTTCCTGCACCGGATCGAGAAAGCCACCCGCGAGGAGCGCGCCGCACGCGAGGGGGACTTGCAGGCGCACCGGAGCGCCCGCGCGGCGCAGGAGACCGACACGCCTGCCGCCCCGAGCGCCCGGGCGCAGCGGCTGATGCCACCGCTGGCGTTGAAGAATTTCGAGATGTTGCAGGGCTCTTCGTTCAAGCCGCACAACCGGATCGGCAGCCTCGACGAGACCACCCCAATGCCGCCCTACGCGGAAACGCCCGTGCGCACGCTGCCCAAAGGCCGGAGCAGCAATGTGATCGTCGGCTGCATGAAGGATGAAGCGCCTTATATCCTGGAATGGGTGGCCTATCACCGGATGATCGGGGTGGATCATTTCCTGATCTACACCAATGGATGCAGCGATGGCACCGCCGAGCTGCTGGATCGCCTGCAGGAGCTTGGCCTCCTCCAGCATCGCAACAACGACAACTGGAAGGGCAACTCGCCGCAGCAATACGCGCTGAACCAGGCGCTGAAAGAGCCGGTGATCAAACAGGCCGACTGGGTGATCCATATCGACGTCGACGAGTTCATCAACGTGCGCTGCGGCAATGGCACATTGGCGGATTTCTTTGACCATGTGCCGGAGGCCACCAATGTCGCGATGACCTGGCGGCTGTTTGGCCACAATGGCGTCACCGCGCTGGCCGACCGGCCGGTCATTGCCCAATTCGACCACTGCGCGCCGCAGTTCTGCCCCAAGCCGCATACGGTCTGGGGCTTCAAGACCATGTTCAAACCCATTGGCGCCTATCAGAAAATCTCCTGCCACCGGCCCAACAAGCTGGCGGAGGACAAACGCGCGCAGGTCACATGGGTCAATGGCTCCGGTCAGGACATGACGGCGGAGGTGGTCGACAACGGCTGGCGCAGCTCGAAGAAATCCATCGGCTATGACCTATTGCAGCTGAACCACTATGCGCTGCGCTCGGCCGAGAGTTTTCTGGTCAAACGCCAGCGCGGTCGGGCGCTGCATGTGGACCGTTCGATCGGGCTCAACTACTGGATCCGGATGGACTGGAACGATCACCGCGACATCACCATCCAGCGCAACCTGCCGCGCATGCAGGCGGAACTGGCGCGGCTGATGCAGGACAAGACCCTGCGCGATCTGCATGCGGCGGGGCTGGACTGGCATCGGACCAAGGCTGCCGAGTTGCACCAGCGCGCGGAATTCGAAGAGCTGTACCAACAGGCGCTGGAGATCGACCTCAGCGCGACCGAACGCGTGGCCTGGGCGCTTTCGCTGGATCTGGAGAGCTGAGAATGCGCACGCTGGCAGTTCTGACCGTTCGCAACGAAGCCGCATTCCTGCTGGAGTGGCTGGCCCATCACAAGGCGGTGGGCTTCACGGATATTCTTGTCTTTTCAAACGATTGCGATGACCCCACGACCCAGATGCTGGACCGGCTGGATGCGCTGGGCCACCTGACGCATGAGGAAAACACCGGCCCCTTTGACAAGGGCGGGATCCAGTTCACCGCAATGAAACGCGCCGACAAGCATCCGCTGACCAAGGGCGCCGACTGGATCCTGGCGCTGGACATCGACGAATTTGTCAACATCCACGCCGGCAAGGGCCAGATCGCGGATCTGCTGGCGGCGCTGCCCGATGCGGATGCGATCACCCTGACCTGGCGGCTGTTCGGCAATGCCGATCAGGTGCGCTATCAGGGCGAGCGCGTCACCGACCGTTTCACCCGGGCCGCCCCGGCGGTGATGCACTGGCCGTGGCGGGCCTCGATGTTCAAGACCCTGTTTCGCAACTCCGGCACCTATCGCAAGATCGGCATCCACCGCCCCCGCAGCATCAAGGACGACGCCGCACTGGAGCAGTACCGCTGGTTCGATTGCGTCGGCCGCGAACTGATGGGGGATTTCAAGACCAAGCGGGTGTTTTCAAACTACGGTCAGGACAACTACCAGCTGGCGCAGCTGAACCATTATCCGCTGGGCGCGATGGAGAGCTATATCCTGAAGGCGGATCGCGGCCGCGCGGTGCATTCGGAAGACCTGCTGGACATCGACTATTGGGTGGAGCGCAATTTCAACACCGCCGAGGACACCTCCATCGCCCGCTACCGCCCGGCCCGCGACGCCATCCTCGACATGCTGCTGGAGGATCGCAAGCTGCGCAAACTGCACGACAGCGCGGTGCAATGGCGCAAGGACCGGTTCATGGAGCTGATGCGCCAGGAGCCCTATCGCGCCCTGTTCGGGCGGCTGATGATGACGCCCCCCTCGCGCCCCATTAGCGAGGTCACCGGGCGCACCCTGGCCGGCTTTGCCACCCTGGGCCGGCGCGGCACGCCGGTGACGCCGGTCGAGCGCAAGCCAAAGCCCGATGCTCCCTCCGGTCAGGATTGACACGGCCGCCCCCTGCCCCACCTGTCACAGCAGCGCAGCGTGGCGGCGATCGTCGACAATTGGGCCAAGGTTTTTCTAAATTTAGCCTCAATCTGCGCCTAGGTCTGGATCTGAACAACACCGAATAACGGGTGGCAGGTGGCGCGCATGCAGGACGACACAGATATACTGGAGCAGGACCTTTCCGGGTTGAAGCCCGCCGAATGGCAGCAGCGGCTGGCGGATATGGCCGAGGAAAACGGCATGTATCAGCCGCTGGGCCCGCGCCACTTCGCCACCTTCATCGATCAGGGCAACACGCTGCTGGTGACCTTCGAAAGCCGCCAGGGAATCGAGAGCTTTTCCGAGACCGCGCAGCCGCTCGGGTTTGACCTGGTGAAAAACCTGGGCTGGTCCCACCTCTGCCTGATTTCCGACGGCGACACCTGGTTCCGCGAAAACCGTATCTACGGTTTTTTCGACCAGTTGATCGACGACGGATTCTTTGAGGAATTCGACAATGTCGTGTTCTATGGCGCCGGCCCCTGCGGCTATGCGGCGGCGGCCTATTCGGTGGCGGCCCCGGGCGCAACCGTGGTGGCGATCCAGCCGCAGGCGACGCTCGATCCGCGCATGACCGAATGGGACGACCGCTTTGTCGAGATGCGCCGCACCTCCTTTACCGACCGCTACGGCTATGCGCCGGACATGCTGGATGCGGCCGAGCGGGCCTTTGTGCTCTATGATCCCTATCAATCGCTGGATGCGATGCATGCGGCGCTGTTTGCCCGGCCCAATGTGACCCGCTTGCGGATGCCCTGCATGGGAGAGGCGATCCAGACACGCCTGATCGAAATGGAGATCCTCTATCGGATCATGTCGCTGGCCGGCAGTGGTCGGCTGTCCGCCCCGGCGTTCCACCGCCTGGCACGGGCGCGGCGGGACAACAATGTCTACCTGCGCAACCTGTTGAACCGGCTGGACTATCTGGAGCGCCCCTATCTGACCATGCTGCTGTGCCGCAACGTGAACGACCGCCGCCGGATGCCACGGTTCCGCCGCCGCCTGCGGGCGCTGGAGGACCAGGCGGAACAGGGTGCTTTCCGCGCGCCACCGCCCGGCCCCCCGCCCGGTCCGCTGACACGCGGGTAACACCGGCGTCCGGAGCGCCTTCCCAAGCTCATGGGGCTGTGCTAACGCCTGCGCCATGACCCAGAGCCTGACGATCACCCGCCCCGACGACTGGCATCTTCATCTGCGCGACGGCGACATGCTGCGCGCGGTGCTGCCGGAGACCGCGCGCCATTTTGGCCGTGCCATCATCATGCCAAACCTGGTGCCGCCGGTGGTGACCGGCGAACAGGCAGGCGCTTACCGCGACCGTATCCTGTCCGCCCTGCCCGGTGACATGACGTTCGAGCCGCTGATGACGCTCTACCTCACCGAGGACACCGACCCCGAAGATGTCGCCGCCGCCCATGCGTCGGGTCTGGTCAAAGCGGTCAAACTCTACCCCGCCGGGGCGACCACCAACTCCGCTTCCGGCGTGCGCGATTTCGACAAGGTGCGCCCGGTGCTGGAGAAGATGGCAGAAATCGGCCTGCCGCTCTGCACCCATGGCGAGGTCACCGCCCCCGACATCGACATTTTTGATCGCGAGGCGGTGTTTATCGACCGGGTTCTGGATCCGATCCGTCAGGCGACCCCGGGCCTGCGTGTGGTGATGGAACATATCACCACCCGGAACGCTGCCGATTACGTGCGGTCGCAGGATAAGGATCTGGGCGCGACCATCACCACGCATCACCTGATCATCAACCGCAACCACATCCTCGTCGGTGGCATCAAGCCGCATTACTATTGCCTGCCGGTTGCCAAGCGCGAGGAACACCGGATCGCCCTGCGCGCGGCCGCCACCTCGGGCGATCCACGGTTCTTCCTTGGCACCGACTCGGCGCCGCATACGGACGCCAACAAGCTGCAAGCCTGCGGCTGTGCCGGCTGTTTCACCGCCACCAACACCATGGCGCTGCTGGCGCATGTGTTCGAAGAAGACGGCGCGCTGGAGCAGCTCGAAAGCTTCGCCTCCAGGAACGGCCCCGCCTTCTACCGACTGCCGGAAAACCCCGGCCAAATCACGCTGGTGAAACAGGACGCCCCCGTCGCGTTCCCGGAACAGATCGACACGCCGGACGGCCCGGTCACCGTCTTTGACCCCGGATTCCCGGTGCATTGGACCGTCGCCTGACTTCATCTTCTCGATAAATATCCCCGCCGGAGGCTCCCGCCCGCGCCTCTGGCACTCTGCTCTCGAAGGATACGCCATGATCCCCTCCTCCTACCCGTCCAAAGAAGAAATCGCCCGCCTCTCCGCCCGGATGCTGTTGGAAATCGGCGCGGTGAACTTCAACACCGATGAGCCCTACACGCTGGCCTCCGGCCTGCCCTCGCCGAGCTACATCGACTGCCGCAAGCTGATTTCCTTCCCGCGCATCCGCTCCACTCTGATGGATTTCATGGCCGTCACCGTGATGCGGGATGCAGGCTTTGAGGCCTTTGACAATATCGCCGGCGGCGAAACCGCGGGCATTCCCTTTGCCGCCTTGGTGGCCGAACGCCTCGCCCTGCCGATGACCTATGTGCGCAAAAAGCCCAAAGGCTACGGCCGCAACGCCCGTATTGAGGGCGCAATGTCCGAAGGCGAGCGGGTGCTTCTGGTCGAAGACCTGACCACCGATGGCGGCTCCAAGCTCTCCTTCGTGGATGCGATCCGCGACACGGGCGCGACCTGCGGCCACACGGCGGTGATTTTTTATTACGACATCTTCCCCGAAACCACCAAGACACTGGGCGATCACGGCGTCGCGCTGCACTACTTGTGCACCTGGTGGGACGTGCTGAAAGAGGCCCGCGCGCAGGGGGCCTTCAGCACCGAAACCCTTGACGAGGTAGAGAAATTCCTGCGCGATCCGCGCGCCTGGCAAGAGGCAAACAAGACAGGCTGAGGAAAACTTTCCCACCAGAGCCCCTGCATACTGTGGACAAGGCCGCACCGAATCGGGGCGGCCTTTCCCATATCCTGTGGCCAAAGCAGGGGTGACACACCAGATACAGAAGCGGCGGCAGACCCTCATGGTTTTTCGAAAAATTGCCCACACCCGTCTCTGCGGTTATCCTCAAACCATCCACAGGGATTTCCAGATGGAAATCCGGCCCGGTTCCGGCGTAGAACACGAGCCTATTAATAGAGAGCAGACATGAACGAGATCACCTCTTTCAACGGCGATCCACAGCCGCCCGCGTCCCCGGACGCCAGCGGTACGGCAGATGACGCACAGGCATCGGAATTGCCCCACTCCGTCGAGGCGGAACAGCAACTGCTGGGGGCAATTCTCACCAACAACGACGTCTACGACAAAGTCGCCTCGATCATAAACTCCTCGCATTTCTATGATCCCGTGCACGCCCGGATCTACGAGGTCGCCGCTGCCCGCATCTCAAAAAATGCGCTGGCCTCACCGGTCACGCTCAAGGCCTTCATGGAGGACGACCAGGGCCTGCGCGAACTGGGTGGCCCCGCCTATCTGGCCAAGCTGGCCTCGGCCTCGATCTCCGCCTTTGCGGTGCGCGACTATGCGCAGATGATCTATGATCTGGCGATCCGGCGCGAGTTGATCGCCCTTGGTCAGACCATCGCCGAAAAGGCCCGCCGCGTCGATGTCGCCTCCGAACCCAAGGAACAGATCGTCGAGGCGGAACAGTCGCTCTACCAACTGGCCGAACAGGGCCAGACCGAACAAGGGTTCAAATCCTTCCTGCGCGCGGTGACCGAGGCGGTCAACGTCACCAATGAGGCCTACCAGCGCGGCGGCGGCATGGCCGGGATTTCCACCGGGCTGGATGATCTCGACAAACAACTTGGCGGCTTGCACCCGTCGGACCTGTTGATCCTCGCGGGTCGTCCCTCGATGGGGAAAACCTCGCTCGCCACCAACATCGCCTTCAACGTGGCCAAGGCCTACAAGCGCGGCATCAAACAGGACGGCAGCGAAGGCGCGGTGGACGGCGGCGTCGTCGGCTTCTTCTCGCTTGAGATGTCGGCCGAACAGCTGGCGGGCCGTATCCTGGCCGAAGCCTCCGAGATTTCCTCGCACAAGATCCGTCAAGGTGACATGACCGAAGAGGAATTCCGCCGCTTCGTGCAGGCCGCCAAGGACCTGGAGAGCTGCCCACTCTTTATCGACGACACGCCTGCGATCCCGATCTCGCAGCTTGCCGCGCGCGCGCGACGTCTGAAACGGACCCACGGGCTCGATCTTCTGGTGATCGACTACTTGCAGCTTTGCCGCGGCATGTCCGACAACCGGGTGAACGAAATCGCCGAGATTTCCATGGGCATGAAGGCCATCGCCAAGGAATTGAACATTCCCGTAGTCGCCCTCTCGCAGCTGTCGCGTCAGGTGGAAAGCCGTGAGGACAAACGCCCGCAGCTGTCGGACCTCAGGGAATCGGGCTCGATCGAACAGGACGCCGATGTGGTGATGTTTGTATTCCGCGAAGAATACTACAAGGAACGCGAAAAACCCGGCGATCACGAACTCGACAAGATGGAAGAGTGGAAACAGGCGATGGAGCGTCTGCACGCCAAGGCCGAAGTCATCGTCGGCAAACAGCGTCACGGCCCCATCGGTACGGTGGAGCTGGCGTTTGAGGCGCAATTCACCCGTTTTGGCAACCTCGCCAAATCCTGGCAACAGCAGCCCGACGGCTATTGAGCGCAAAACCGCGCCGGGGCCACTGACCTTCTTCATCTGGCCCCCTTCATCTTTTCAAAAATATCTCGGGGGAGGCCCATCGGGCCGGGGGCAGCGCCCCCTCCCCGCCCGCAAACACAGCGCAACAGCCTGCCCAAAGCCACACCGCTGCGGTTTCCCCCTTGACCCCGGTGGCCTCCATGTCATGAACGACGCATGAGTACGGCACGTTTGAAAATCAACCTGGATGCGCTGGCGATCAACTGGCGCAATCTGGATGCCAAGACCAACTGCGAGACCGCAGCGGTGGTCAAGGCCAATGGCTATGGTCTGGAGGCTGGCCGCGTCGGCAAGGCGCTGGCCCAGGCAGGCGCACGCAACTTTTTTGTCGCCATCGCCGAAGAGGGCATCGCGCTCCGGCGCGCGCTGGGACCGGGACCCGGGATTTCGGTCTTTTCCGGCCATATGGAGGGCGACGCAAAACTGTTGCGCGACTTCCAGCTGACGCCGATGCTCAACTCGCTCGACCAGATGCTGCGCCATTTCGAGAGCCTTCCGGGACATCCCTTTGGCGTGCAGCTCGACAGCGGCATGAACCGGCTCGGGATGGAGGCCGCTGAATGGATGGCGGTGCGCGACATTGCACTGGATCAGAACCCGGTCCTCTTGATGTCGCATCTGGCCTGTTCGGATGAACCCGGCCATGGGATGAACCCCTATCAGCTGAAGAACTTTATCGAGATGACCGAGGGGTTGAACCTGCCCCGCTCGCTCGCCGCCACCGGCGGTCTGCTCCTGGGCCGCGACTATCACTTTGATCTCTGCCGTCCGGGCATCGGTCTTTATGGCGGTGCGCCCTACAGCGACGCGCTGCCGGTGGTCGAACTGGAGGTGCCGGTGATCCAGATCCGCGACCTCGCGCCCGGCGAAAGCGTGGGCTACGGCAACACCTGGATCGCACAGCGCGACACCCGCATTGCCACCATTGCCGCGGGTTACGCGGACGGTCTGCACCGCGCCTTTCAGCGGCAGGGCATCATGGCCTATGCGGGTTCCACCCCCTGCCCCGTTGTGGGGCGGATCTCGATGGATCTGGTCACCGTTGACGTCACCGATCTGGACGAGGTACCCCCCTATCTGAGCCTGATGAACGAGGCGCAGACGGTGGATGTGCTGGCCAATGCCGCCGACACCATCGGCTATGAGGTTCTGACCGCGCTCGGCAATCGCTATGCGAGGACCTATAGCGCATGAGCCCCATCTCCGCCCTTGGGATGATCGGCCGCACCTCGCTGGGCCGCCTCGCGGCCCTCGGGCGGATCACCCGCTTTGCCGCTTCGACCTTCAGCCACATGCTGCGCCCGCCGTTCTATCCGCGCGAGTTTGCCAATGCGCTGCTGCAGGTCGGCTGGCTCAGCCTGCCTGTCGTCGCCCTGACCGCGATTTTCACCGGCGGCGCGCTGGCGCTGCAGATCTACGCCGGCGGCGCGCGGTTCAATGCCGAAGCCGTGGTGCCGCAGATTGTCGCCATCGGCATGGTCCGCGAGTTGGGCCCGGTACTGGTGGGGCTGATGATCGCGGCGCGGGTAACGTCCTCCATTGCCGCCGAAATCGCCACCATGAAAGTCACCGAGCAGATCGACGCGCTGGTGACGCTCTCCACCAACCCGATGAAATATCTCGTCGCGCCGCGCGTGCTGGCGGCCCTGATCACCGTGCCGGTGCTGGTCGGCGTCGGTGACATCATCGGCATCATGGGCGGCTATGTGGTGGCCACCGAGACCCTGGATTTCAACGCCGCTGCCTATCTGAAAAACACCGTCGATTTCCTTGAGCTGCGCGATATCGTCTCCAGCCTGGTCAAGGGCGCAGCCTTTGGCACCATCGCCGCCCTCATGGGATGCTACTACGGCATGCAATCGGGCCGCGGCGCGCAGGGCGTGGGCCGCGCCACCAAAGGCTCGGTCGAGGCCGCCGCCGTGCTGATCCTCGCCGCCAACTTTGTGCTGACCGGGGTGTTCTTCTCGCTATGACCCATCCGATGATTGAAATGCGTCAGGTCGCCAAGGCCTTCGGCTCCAACGAAGTTCTGCGCGGTGTCGATCTGGAGGTCGCCAAGGGCTCCTCTCTGGTCATCATCGGCGGCTCCGGCACCGGCAAATCTGTGGCGCTGAAATGTGTGCTTGGCCTCATTGAACCTGACACCGGTGAAATCCGCGTGGACGGCAAACCCGTGGGCCAGGGCGACCGCGATGCCTTCCTTGCCCGCTTTGGCATGTTGTTTCAGGGTGCGGCACTGTTTGACAGCCTGCCGGTCTGGCAGAATGTGGCCTTTCGTCTTTTGCGTGGCAGCCTCGCCCGTCCCCGTGATGAGGCCCGCGAGATCGCCATCGAGAAACTCCGCCGTGTGGGCCTGAAGGCTGATGTCGCCGACCGCCTGCCCGCAGAGCTGTCCGGCGGTATGCAAAAACGCGTCGGCCTCGCCCGCGCCATTGCCGCCGACCCGGAGATCATCTTTTTCGACGAGCCCACCACCGGGCTCGATCCGATCATGTCCGGCGTCATCAACGATCTCATCCGCGAGATCGTGGTGGAGATGGGCGCCACCGCCATGACCATCACCCACGACATGACCTCGGTGCGTGCCATCGCCGACAATGTTGCCATGCTCCACGGCGGCAAGATCCGCTGGACGGGTCCTGTGGCAGAGATGGATCAGTCGGGCGACCCTTACGTGGAACAGTTCATCTCCGGCAGCGCGGAGGGGCCGATCGAGGCGGTACGGTAGAACAGCGTTAGCTCCAATTTTTTAAAGAGTTTTATTTATGAATTTAAACGTATTACTCGGCGACATGATCGCCGCCATATTCGCGCCAATCGTTGAGGCTATACTCGGCCTGTTTGCAGCCTTTGTCAGCCTGATCGCAGAATTGCTCTCACCTGTACTTGCCCCGATTGTTGCCCCCATTGTCGACGCTATCATCTGGGTTTATCTGGCCCTCATTGCAGCATTCAGCCACTTGATTTGGGGCCTTGTGCGGCTTTTGGGACTTGCGAGCCATGCGCGCGGCATTTCGTTTGTGTTCTTCGCCGTTGCGATCGCGGCAACGCTTTATCTTCTGGCAGGGATGGCGCTTTTCTTTGAAGGGGACACTCAGAACATCCTGAGATCAGCCTACAGCACCCATTCCGTATTGGCTGCGTTTGTGGGCATGCTGGTCGCGGCCGCAATCGGCTCTTGTTTGCGCAACGATCCATCGGCCCCGAAACCAAAAGACACAATTGCCCAGACCACCGACGCGCCGCCCGTGGACACATCACATGTCCGCAGTCGCCGCCGCTCCTACGTCACGGGCGCTGTTCTGGCTGTGGGCTGCGGGATTCTGGGCCTGTGGGTCTACAACAATGTGCTGGCAGCAAAAGAGAAACGCCCTTGCACAAAGACCGAAACCGCGATCATCGTGGCAGAACGGATTGTCGCATCGAAATCCGGCGCGCAAAAGAGCTTTGATACGGAGAACCTGAAGTGTCGGCTTCCATGACTGCAGACAGCGCGCGCGGCAAAACGCCTCTTTTTCTCCGCCTCGCCAACCTCTCCCTGCTGATCCTCTACCCCATCGCATGGTTTGCGCCCTTGTTGCGAGCGGGCCTGCTGCCGATCTTCGGCCTGTCGGAAATCTCCGTCCTCACCGGCCTTCAGAGCCTCTGGGACAGCGACATAGTGCTGGCGCTGGTGGTCACCGCATTTGCGCTCTTCGCCCCCTACCTCAAGACCATCGGCCTCGCGCTGGTGCAGTTCCACCTGCTGGATGCGCGCAGCCTGCCCGTACTCAACATCCTCGGCAAGCTTGCGATGGCGGATGTCTTCCTGATTGCGCTCTATATCACGCTGGCGAAAGGCATCAGCTACGCCACCATCGAGGTGGCCTGGGGGATGTATCTCTTCACCGCCTGCATCCTGGCCTCCATCCTCCTGTCGATTCTGACGGACCGCCAGATCAAACGCGAGTCGGCGGCGGGTCAATGACGGCCCAGCGGGCCGCCGCGCCCCGCGCGGTCGCAGATCATTGAGGCGCCGGCGACTCGCATTCAGGCTAGACAGGGCGCGTTCAGGGCAGACCTGCCCCTGAACCGCTTCTCGGCAGCCCCTTCGCGCCGCGCCAGCGGCGCGCGGCCCAACAGGAGGAGATCATCTGTGATGATCGTGCGACTGGCGGGAGCGTCCCCGTGCGGATCGCAAACGCCTAGGGGCAGAATGGCACAAGGCCTCGGCGCCCCCCTTGAACAAACCGGAAACATCTGCCACTGATCGCCCATGGCAAAGACAACATTCTCCTGCTCCGCCTGTGGGGCCTCCTATTCCAAATGGTCCGGTCGCTGCGAAGGCTGCGGCGAATGGAACACCATTTCCGAGGACAAGGGCCTCACCTCCGCCGGTCCGGCCAAGAAATCGCTGGGCGCCATGCGCGGCAAGCGGGTGCCGCTCACCGATCTGGCCACGCAGGAAACACCACCACCGCGCACATTATGCGGGGTCGCCGAACTCGACCGCGTGCTTGGGGGCGGTCTGGTGGAGGCGTCGGCCATCCTTGTGGGGGGCGATCCCGGCATCGGCAAATCGACGCTCTTGTTGCAGGCGGCGGCGCAGTTCGCCCATGCGGGGCTGAAGACCGTCTATGTCTCCGGCGAGGAAGCCTCTGCGCAGGTGCGGATGCGGGCGCAGCGGCTGGGGCTGGAGCAGGCGCCGGTCAAGCTCGCAGCAGAAACCAATCTGCGCGATATCTTGACCACGCTGGAGGCGGAAAAGCCGCAACTGGCGATCATCGATTCCATCCAGACCATGTGGGCCGATAACGTCGACAGCGCACCGGGATCGGTCAGCCAGGTGCGCGCCGCCGCGCATGAACTGACCACATTCGCCAAGACCAACGGCATCAGCATCATCATGGTGGGCCATGTCACCAAGGAGGGCCAGATCGCAGGTCCCCGCGTGGTGGAGCATATGGTCGACACGGTGCTCTATTTCGAGGGCGAGCGCGGTCATCAGTTCCGCATCCTGCGTGCCGTCAAGAACCGCTTTGGTCCCGCCGACGAGATCGGCGTGTTTGAGATGACCGGCGGCGGGCTGGCACAGGTCCTCAACCCCTCGGCGCTGTTTCTGTCCGAACGCGGTCAGCCCTCGCCCGGGTCGGTGGTCTTTGCCGGCATCGAGGGCACCCGGCCGGTGCTGGTGGAGATGCAGGCGCTGGTGGCGCCCTCGCCCCATTCACAGCCGCGCCGCGCGGTGGTGGGCTGGGACAGCTCGCGCCTTGCGATGATCCTCGCGGTGCTGGAGGCGCGCTGCGGCATCCCCTTTGCCGGGCTTGATGTCTATCTGAACGTCGCGGGTGGGATGAAAATCACCGAACCTGCCGCTGACCTGGCGGTGGCCGCGGCGCTGCTCAGCGCCCGCGAGGACACGGCACTTCCGGCGGATACGGCAATATTTGGCGAAATATCCCTGTCCGGGGCGCTCAGACCGGCGCCACAGACGGAAAACCGGTTGAAAGAAGCGCAAAAACTTGGTTTCACGGCAGCGATCGCTCCGAGCGGTGGCAAATCTGTCTCTGTCCCCGGCCTGACCCTGCGCCCGGCCGCCGACCTCACAGGATTTGTTGGCGAATATTTCGGAGCAGGCTAAAAGGCCACTCAAGAGATATTTCGCGGGCAAACAGGCGAGGGACATGGAAGGTTTCACCATAATCGACGGCGCAGTGGCGCTGGTTATCGTAGTGTCGGCGCTACTCGCCTATGCACGCGGCTTCGTACGCGAAGTCATGGCCATCATCGGCTGGGTCGCCGCCGGTATCCTGGCCTATATGTTCGCACCACAGGCGGAACCGCTGATGGCGGAAATCCCGGTGGTCGGCGAATTCATCGCCGACAGCTGCGAATTGTCGCTGATTGCGGCGTTCTTTGCGGTCTTTGCGATTGCGCTGATCGTCGTCTCCTTCTTCACGCCGCTGCTGGCCGGGCTGGTGCAACGGTCGGCGCTTGGCGGACTGGATCAGGGGGCGGGGTTCTTCTTTGGCGTGCTGCGCGGCATCCTGCTCGTGGTGATCGGGTTCTTCGTCTACAACGTGGTGATGACCGGGCAGAGCTTTACCATGGTCGACGAAAGCCGCTCGGCGGCGGTGTTCAACCGGGTGATCGGCAAGGTCGAGGAACAGAACCCCGAACAGGCACTGGGCTGGGTGACGCAGAAATACGAAGATCTGATCTCCTCCTGCGAGGGCTGATCTCCGCATCACAGTTACCATGCGATTGGGCGCTCCTGCGGGGCGCCCTTTTACATTTTTGAAAACGGCCGGAGACAGTGGCGACTATACACAGAGTTATCCCCACCGCTGCCGTGACGTTAACCCAGCGAGGCCGGGCATTAACGTTTTGTTAAGAATGAAGAATCGATTCTTAACTCCGTAAAGTTTTCGCAAACGCGCTGCCGATTACCTTAACAAACCCTTAATTACCCCCAGATCGGGCGTTAACCTTTGGGTTTGACTGTGATTTTCCTGCATGAAAGCGGCTCTGGTACCGAAACCGACGCAAGCCTGCCCCATTCTTGTCCCAATTCAGAGGCCAATTGAGATCAACGAAGGCAAAAAGCCTCGACGCTCTCAGAAGGGACATTTGGACATGCTGCTGGATCACACCACCGCGTTTACAAACTATCAGCCGGTTGACCTGCTTCTGGACCTGCGCTCGCAGGAGGCCGAAGACCAGGCAAACACCCGTCTGCGTCCGCAACATGGCGGCGTGCTCCCCGGCACCCTGATCGAGACCGAATTCGGCTTCAAGCAAGCCCGCGCCCTGCGCCCCGGCGACATGGTTCAGACCTTTGACGGCGGCCTGCGCGAAGTGGTCAATATCCGCCACTCGGTTCCGCGTCTGACGGCCATGGTGCATGTGCCCGCCGGCGCGCTTGGCAATGACGCCGACCTCGACCTGCCGTCCGATGCCATTGTCGCCATCGAGGGCGATCTGGCGCTGGATCTCTTTGACCTGCCGGTGGTCACGGTCAAGCTGGTGGCGCTGATCGGCCATAACGGCATCAGCACCGCCCTGCCCCAGCGCCTGGCCCGTATTCATGTCGATTGCGAAGAAGAAGAACTGCTCTGGACCGAAGGCGGCATGGTGATGAATGCCGGTGCGGTCGAGGACGAAAGCTACTACAGCGTGCTGTCCCTCGCCGAGACCCGCCTGATCGTCAACGCCGGGCGTATGGAGCCGGAACAGGACCAGACTGCCGTAGAGGATGCGGACGAGGACGCCGAGGATGCGCGTTTCTTTGGTGGCGACATGGCACCGGCACCGGCCTTCGATCCGATCGACCTGCTGTTTGGCCGCTACGCCGCCTGATCGCGCGCCGTTTTCCGGCCCATATCGGGCCAGGACCCCGTTCCGCTTGCCTGCGGAACAGGCGCAGCCCGCGCCAGATGTGAATTCCCGCCCCGATCTGTCTGTTGAATGTGATCCTTTGGTGACATTGCCTGCCAGACCGCCTATGTGAGAGCCGTCACTGTTCGACAGGATTCGGAGCCAAAGCCCCTGTGTTGACCCAGTCCCCAGCTGACCTGCGCCGCCCGCCGTGCGCGGCAGGATCTGCCCCTCTGGCCCGCCACAGCCGCAGTGCAGCCAAGGCATGCCGCCCGCTGCACCGCCTGCGCTCCGCCTCCCCGTTCACGAGAAATTCCCCTAGTATTGTCCCGGTGCCCCGCATCGGGCTCGCGACTCGTGGCACCCTTGCCCGGGTCTCTCCTGCCGCAGCCTGCGGGCTGTAAGCCACACGAACGACTATATTGGAGCCTCGCCATGTGCGGTATCTTGGGCATCGCAAGCAGAACCGAACAAGTGTTTGCGGAACTCTATGACGGGCTGTTGATGCTACAGCATCGCGGCCAGGATGCCTCTGGCATCGTGACCTATGGCGACGGGTTCTTTCGCGAACGCAAAGCCAACGGTCTGGTCAAGGATGTCTTTGGCGCCAAGGATGCCGAGACGCTTCAGGGCCGCGTCGGCATGGGCCACGTGCGCTACCCCACCGCCGGATCGCTGTCGGCTGCCGAGGCGCAGCCGTTTTTTGTAAACGCGCCCTATGGCATCTATCTGGTCCACAACGGCAATATCACCAATACCGAGGAACAGCGCGCCAAGGTCACCGGCAAATACAGCCGCCACCTGCGCACCACCTCGGATTCCGAGATCCTGCTGAACGTGCTGGCCGACAAAGTGGCCGATGCGATCAAGGTCAACGGCAACGCCGATCCGATCCGCAACATCTTTGCCGGGGTGAAGATGACCATGGAGCGGGTGCAGGGCGCCTATTCGGTGATCTGCCTGATTGCCGGTGTCGGCATGCTGGCCTTCCGCGACCCGCATGGCATCCGGCCGCTGTCAGTCGCCCAACGCAACGCCGATGGCGCGGGCGACGGGGCCGACTACGCCTTTGCCTCGGAAGATGTGGCCTTTGGCATCAACGGGTTCACCAAACTGCGCGATCTGAAGCCCGGCGAGGCGATCTTGATTGATCTCGACGGCAACAAGCATGAGTTCCAAGCGGTCGAGGGCAAGCTGACGCCGTGCATCTTTGAATATGTCTACCTCGCGCGGCCCGACAGCCTGCTCGACGGGATTTCGGTCTACAAGACCCAGATCCGCATGGGCCAGACCCTGGCCAAGCAGATCGAGGCCTCGGGGCTGGACATCGATGCCATCATCCCGGTCCCGGACAGCGCCCGGCCCGTGGCGCTGGAGGTCTCCAACATCACCGGCATCCGCTACCGCGAGGCGCTGGTCAAGAACCGCTATGTGGGTCGCACCTTCATCATGCCCGGTCAGGAAGAGCGGCAGAAATCCGTGCGTCGCAAGCTGAACGCGATCCCGCGCGAAATGCAGGACCGCAACATCCTGCTGATCGACGACTCGATCGTGCGCGGCAACACCATCAAGAAGATCGTGCAGATGTGTCGTGAAGCCGGCGCCAAGAAGGTCTATATCGCCTCCGCCTCGCCGCCGGTGAAATACCCCAATGTCTATGGCATCGATATGCCGACCAAGCATGAGCTGATCGCCAATGGCCGCTCGATCGAGGAGATTCGCGAGGAGCTGGGCGCGGATGAGCTGTTCTATCAGAACCTCGACGATCTGATCTGGGCGGCGCAGGGCGGCAACCCGGATATCGAAGCCTTTGATTGTTCCTGTTTCGACGGCCAGTATGTCACCGGCTCGGTGAGCGCGGAATATCTCGACACGCTCGAAGGCAGCAGCCGCGTGAGCAAGAAAATCAAGGACATGCCCGATGCGGGGGCGTCCTGGAACGGGGCCACGCTGGCCACCTGAGCGCGACAGGCCCCGCATGCGCCTGGCGCGAGATGCGCGCCGCCGCCCGGCGGGTTCGGGCGCGTGCTGCGGCGCAATGATTGCAAGTTGCCGCCAACAGGCGTAAGGGAGCCGCGTATAACGCGATGGCGCTGATCCGGACAGGTCGGCGCCATTCTCTATTTGACTTTCGAAAGGGGCGCCTTCTTGGACGCGCATCTCGCCCGCATGCTGAGCTCATCGCGTCAGTGCCGCTGTTGCGGCGCGACCTTTGCCCAGCTTCTCAGCCTCTCCTGCGACCGGCCCGACATCGTGCCGGCGGATCTGCAGGTGCAGGACAACGCCGCCATCTTTGTCTCCGAAGGCGATGTGCTGACCGAGGATTTCTGCCGTTTCGGCAGCCTGCGGTTCCTGCGGGCGGTACTGGCGATCCCGCTGGCGGATTCGCGCGGCGAGGAATTCATCCTCGGCACCTGGGCCGGTGTCAGCGAAGAGGTGTTCGACGCGTATCTCGACCTGTTCGAGCTGCGCGAGGCCGAGAGCATGGGCAGCCAGCCCGCGTGGCTGTCGAACCAGATCCCGCCCGAAAGCGGCGGCCCGCTGGCCTGCATGCTGCATATGCGCCCCGAAGGCCAGTATCCGGAGTTGCAGGTCTCCGAGGTGAATCACGACCTCGCCCGGATGCAGGAGATCGGCCTCGACCTGGAGGATCTGCTGACCTTCCTGCATGCCTATGGGCATGATCTTGCCTCGCTGGCCTATGATGCCTGAGCACGCCGGCTGACCGGCAAGCTGCCGCGCATTTTCCGGGGCACCTCGGCCATCTCTGGCCGGTTGCGTCGGCGGTTGGCGGGATCTGCTTTTGCCGTCGCGGCGGGCCTGATACCGACCTGCCGATACGCCAGACACCACTCACCACTCACACAAGACAGTTCCCGTGGCGGCGCGGTCGACGGACCGGTCGCCGCGGGAGAACCGGATGCCAATGGCCAACACAGCACAGACCACCGCAGAATCCATCGCCACCCAGAAGGACGCCCTGCCAGATCGCCGCGTCACCCTGATCGGGCTGTTTGGTCCGCAGGACGCCTTGCAGGGAATGGTCCGCCTGTCGTCGGGCCGGATCAAGACGGTGCAACCCGGCGCGCGCCTGCCGATCGGCCGCATCGTCGCCATCGACCCCGACGGTCTGCTGGTGGAGCGCGGCGGTACCGTCGGGCGGTTGCCGATCCTCGCCAACTGAGGCGCGCAACCGTCGCATCCGCCACCGCGGCCACCCGGCGGGGCTTGACCCCGGCGCGAGGTCACCGCATGTAGGCGCCATGACCGACAGACTCGCCCTTATCACCGGGGCCTCGCGGGGCCTTGGCGCCGCTTTGGCCGAGGCGCTTGCGCCCACCCATCACATCATTGCCGTCGCCCGGACCACCGGCGCGCTGGAAGAGCTGGACGACCGGATCAAGGCCGCGGGCGGTTCTGCCACGCTGGCCCCGATGGACATCACCGTGCCGGAGGCCATGGCGACCCTGTGCCGGGGCATCTTTGACCGCTGGGGCAAGCTGGATCTCTGGGTGCACAGCGCCATCCACGCCGCCCCGCTGAGCCCGGCGCATCATGTGGCCGCCAAGGACTGGCAGAAGTCGATGGAGATCAATGCCACTGCGACCTCGGTCCTGATCCCCTATGTCGCGCCGCTGCTGGGACAGCACGGCAAGGCGGTGTTCTTTGACGATCCGCGCGCCGGCGAGAAATTCTTTGGCGCTTATGGCGCGACCAAATCGGCACAGATCGCCCTGGCCCGCAGCTGGCAGGAGGAAACCCTGCGCACCGGCCCACGGGTCACGCTGCTGACGCCGCCGCCGATGCCAACCGCCTTGCGGGCGCGGTTTTTCCCCGGCGAGGACCGGACCGTGCTGACCTCGCCCGCTGAGGCAGCGGCCGATCTCCTGCCCCAGATCCTGTCTGACTAGCGCCCGGCCAACCGCGCCATCACGCCCCACAACGGCCAGCGCCCGCTGGCCCGTGCGCGGGCGGCGGGTGATTTGGCCACACCCCGGCGCATCCGCCCGGTCACCGGCCTGCAAATTCCTTGCCCTGCCCGCCCCTGCCGCCTATGCAGGGCAGCAACCGGCGCGGGGGCGAATTCCCGCCGACACCGGAGAAAACCGCACGCAGTCAAGGGGGCAAAATGCGCATTCTGGTCACCAACGACGACGGCATCAGCGCCCCGGGGCTGGCGGTGCTGGAAGAGATCGCAGCCGAGCTTGCCGGTCCCGACGGCGAGGTCTGGACCGTGGCGCCCGCCTTTGAGCAATCCGGCGTTGGTCACTGCATCAGCTACACCCATCCCTCGATGATCTCGGAACTGGGGCCGCGCCGCTTTGCCGCCGAAGGCTCTCCGGCGGATTGCGTGTTGGCCGGTCTGCATGTGGTGATGAAGGATCACCGCCCCGATCTGGTGCTGTCGGGGGTGAACCGGGGCAACAACTCTGCCGAGAACGCGCTCTATTCCGGCACCCTGGGCGGGGCCATGGAAGGCGCGTTGCAGGGGCTGCCCGCCATGGCGCTGTCGCAATATTACGGGCCCGCCAATCGCGATCTGGACAACCCGTTTGAGGCCGCCCGCCAGCATGGCGCCGAGGTGCTGCGCAAGCTGTTGGCGGCGCAGCCCGAAAACGATCATGACTATGGCCTGTTCTACAACATCAATTTCCCGCCGGTAGCGGCTGCGGATGTGAAGGGCCTGCGGGTCAGCACCCAGGGCGCCCGTCCCGGCACTCGGTTTTCGGCCGAAGAACAGTTCTCGCCCAACGGGCGGCGCTACATGTGGGTCAAGGGCGGCGACCAGCAGGTGGCGACCGCGCCGGGCACCGATGCGGCGGTCAACCTGGAGGGCTATGTCTCCGTCACGCCGATGCGGGCGGATCTGACCGCCCATGACGCGCTGGAGGCCCTGAAGGCGATCGAATGACTGGCCCGGACGCGGAAACCAAGATGCAGTTCCTGTTTGCCCTACGCTCGCGCGGGGTGACGGAGGCGGCTGTGCTGGAAGCGATGGAAGCGGTGGATCGCGGCCTGTTCCTGCGGGGCTTCTTCTCCGAACGCGCCTATGAGGATGTGCCGCTGCCGATCGCCTGCGGTCAGACCATCTCGCAGCCCTCGGTGGTGGGGCTGATGACGCAGGCGCTTCAGATCTCGCCCCGCGACACCGTGCTGGAGGTGGGCACCGGCTCGGGCTATCAGGCTGCGATCCTGGCCAAGCTGGCGCGCCGGGTCTACACCGTCGACCGCCATGGCCGCCTGGTGCAGGAGGCCCGGCAGGTGTTCCAGACCTTGGGACTGGCCAATATTACCTCGCTGGTGGGCGACGGCAGCCATGGGTTGCCGGAACAGGCGCCCTTTGATCGAATCATCGTGACCGCCGCCGCCGAGGACCCGCCCGGCCCGCTGTTGGCGCAGCTCAAGGTCGGCGGTATCATGGTGGTGCCGGTCGGCCAATCCGACGCGGTGCAGACCCTCATTCGCGTCCGCAAGAGCGAAAATGGGCTGGAATATGACGAATTGCGCCCGGTGCGCTTTGTTCCGCTGCTGGAAGGGCTTGGAAAAGACACCTGAGCTGTCCTATTCCGGGGTCAGCCCCGTTGCACTGTAGCGGTCCACCGGTCAGGCCCGGGCAAGACAGAACCGCTGCCGTCCAAGTCTCCGCCCAACAGGAGACGTCATTCGAGGAGAGCAAGAGACATGACCCGCCCCCAGACGGTCTTCCACCCGAAGTTCCTGCGCCCCGCCGCCCTGCTGCCGCTGGCGCTGATCGCCGCCGCCTGCACCGCGCCGCTGGATTACGACCTGCGCGGGCAGATCGGTGCCTTCAACACCACCAAGGCCGCCCAGACCGCAACCGAGAGCCGCCCGGCGCCGGACTCGCGCGGGCTGATCACCTATCCGTCGTATCAGGTGGCGGTGGCGCGCAATGGCGATACCGTCGCTGATCTGGCCACGCGGGTCGGCCTGCCTGCGGTGGAGGTCGCCCGGTTCAACGGCGTCGAAACCCGCGATCCGCTGCGCAAGGGCGAGGTGCTGGTGCTGCCGCGCCGTGCCCCCGACGCCTCGGCGCGCGGCAGCAACCGCAGCCCCGGCGGCGTCGACATCGCGTCGCTGGCCGGCAACGCCATCGACAGCGCCCCGGCCAGCTCGCCCAATCCGGGGTCGGTGACCACCACCACGCTTCAGGAGACGCCGGCCAAACCCGCGCCCACCCGCGTCCAGGAGGGCCCGGAGCCGGTGCGCCACAAGGTGACGCGCGGCGAAACCGCCTATACCATTGCCCGGCTCTACCAGATCCCGGTCAAATCGCTGGCGGAATGGAACGGGCTGGGCAGTGACTTTGCCATCCGCGAAGGCCAATACCTGCTGATCCCGCTGAAGGACCCCAACGCCCCGGCCCCCACGCCGGAGGCCACCGAGACAGCGGTGACCGCGCCCGGACAGGGCAGCGCCACCCCCACGCCGCCCAGCGCCACCAAGCCGCTGCCGGATGAGGAGGTCGCCCCCGTCGCCAACGTGACGTCCGAGCCCAAACCTTCGGTCGATGTCGAACAGCCCACCCGCGCCTCGCAGGCGGCGATGGGCTATCCCGTCACCGGCAAGATCATTCGCGCCTACTCCAAGGGCAAGAACGACGGCATCGACATCTCCGCCGCGCCGGGCAGCGCGGTAAAGGCCGCAGAGGCCGGCACGGTGGCCGCGATCACGGCCGATTCCAACAAGGTGCCGATCATCGTCATCCGCCACGACCGCAACCTGCTGTCGGTCTATGCCAATGTGGATGGCATCAAGGTCAAGAAGGGCGATCGCGTCAACCGCGGCCAGTCCATCGCCCAGCTGCGCGGCACGGCGGAAGAGGCCTATGTCCATTTCGAGGTGCGCGACGGCTTCGAAAGCGTCGATCCGCTGCCCTATCTGCAATAAGGCCACGGCGGGGCCAGCTGCCCTGCCTGCCTGACCTTTGTGCCCCACAAGGGGATCGCGCGCCGCGCCCTCAGGGTGCGGCGCCGCCGCGTGAGGCTCCGTGTTTTTCCGCGTCGGGTTCATAGTCCTGCAAACGCTTGCCGGGTTCATCGACAAACAGTTCCGGCAAGGGCTCGGCGCTCTCGATCAGGTCGACGCGGAACACCCGGAAATCCCCCCGCGTCTCGCACCATGCGGTCAGGGTCCAGACCCGGCCCCAATACTCCATATGCAAGGGGCGGATCACCCGTTCGGTCAGGGTCTCGTCAATGCGGCGATAGCGCAGGGCGAGTTTCTGGCGGGCCTTGATCGCCGCCCGCAGGGTCGGCATCCAGGTAAACCCGCGCGCCGCATCGGCAAAGGGGTAGACCGCGAACTTCCAGGCATCCGCCTCTGTCACCGTCTCAATGGGCAGCACCGCGTCGACCTTGGTGGCGAGGCTCTCTGCCGCGGCCTTCAGCTCCGGATCGGCGGCCTCGGCCACGATCGCCATGCCGAGGTTGAGCGCCTCCAGCTCGGACGGGGTCAGGGTCAGCGGTGGCAGGGTGATCGCCTCGCGCACCAGATAGCCGACACCGCGCTCGCCCTCGACCGGCACGCCTGAGGCCACCAGCGTGTCCATGTCGCGATAGATGGTGCGGGTGGAGACCTCCAGCCGTGCGGCAATGTCCTGCGCCCGGTGCAATTTCCCGTCGCGCAGGATCTGGATAATCTCGAAAAGGCGGTCGGTGCGGCGCATGGAGAAATCTTTCACCTGCGCCGCACCTCAAGGTCAACCCATGGCAGGCGCCGGTTGCATCGTCCACATCTGCGTTTCATGCCGCATCACCAGGCTGCTCTGGTCGATCATGCGCATGATGTCGGCGGTGCAGTCGGCTTGCGGGAACTTGGCGCTGGCCTCCTGCGCAGCCGCTAGATCGGCCCAGATCACATAGTCCATCCAGGTGCCGTCCTCGCCCTTGGACAGGCGCCGGTCGACAAAGCCGCGCATGCCGCCGATGAAGCTCTCGGTCTTTTGGGTTGCGGCCACATAGTCGGCGTCGCTGACGCCCGGGTTCAGTTTGAAGGTTACCACTTCCACCACGGTCTTGGTCATCTGTCGTCATCCTTGTCTTGACGGTTTCGATGATCCTGTCCTAGACCAGAGCAACTGACACAAACCTGTCAGTTGAGTGCGGGCCTGCGGAAAAAATCGCAGATCCGGGGCCGAACGGAGGGCGCGATTGCCAGCCTGTGCTTTGCTCCGGCCCATGCAGCGCCTAACACTCAAGGCAGGACACCGTATTTCGGCGCATCGGACCAGGTCCCGCGCCCCGCATAACGAAAGGCAAACCCCATGCTGAACAACATCGGCCTTCCCGGCATTCTCCTCATCGCTGTCGTGGTTCTGGTTCTCTTTGGCCGCGGCAAGATCTCTTCGCTGATGGGCGAAGTGGGCAAAGGCATCACCTCCTTCAAGAAGGGCATCAGCGAGGGCAGCAAGGAGCTGGAAGACGACGCCGCCGCAGAGGCCAAGGATGTCACCCCCGAAGCCGACAAAGACAAGGTGTAACCCCTAGATGTTCGATCTTGGCTGGACCGAGCTTCTGGTCATTGGCGTTGTGGCCCTGATCGTGGTCGGGCCCAAGGATCTGCCCAAGTTGTTCCGCAACGTGGGCCGCTTCGTGGGCAAGGCACGCGGCATGGCCCGCGAATTCAGCCGCGCGATGGAAGACGCGGCGGATGAGGCGGGCGTCAGTGACATCCAGAAGAGTTTTAAAACGGCGACGAACCCGATGGGGTCGGCGATGGACAGCGTCAAACAGGCCACGCGTGACCTGACCGATTCCATCGACCCGACGAAATTCGACCCCGACAGCGAGACCGGCAAGCTGGCCGCAGAACGGGCCGAAAGCGCCAAGAAGATACAGGCCGCCACCGCGCGGGCCGCGGCAGAGCGCAAGGCCAAGGAGGCCGCCGAGGCGATGGCCAAGGCAGAAGAGGCCGAGGCGGCACTGTCTGCACCAGCCAGCAGCGCGCCGTCTTCCGACAGTGAGACCAAGGCATGAGCCAGACAGAAGATCTTGACGATTCCACAGCGCCGCTGATCGAGCATCTGGCGGAGCTGCGCAGCCGCCTGATCCGGGCGGTGATCGCCTTTGCCGTCGGCATCGTGCTGGCCTTCATGGTGGCAGAGCCGATCCTGCAGTTCCTGGTGGCCCCGATCGAGCAGACCCTGCGCGAATTGGGCGATCCCTCCCCGACGCTGCAATATACCTCGCCGCAGGAATATCTGTTCACGCTGTTCCGGATCTCCATGGTGTTCGGCTTTGCGCTGTCCTTCCCGGTGATCGGCTTCCAGCTGTGGCGGTTCGTGGCACCGGGTCTCTACAAGAGCGAAAAGGGCGCGTTTCTGCCGTTCCTCATTGCCTCGCCCTTCATGTTCCTGCTGGGCGCAAGCTTTGCGCAGTTTGTGGTCACGCCGCTGGCGATGCAGTTCTTCCTGGGCTTTGCGGACGTGAGTTCGATCTTTGCCGGTCTGTTGTCGCAGGCCACCGGCGGCGAAGTGCCCGCGGATGTGGCAGTGGTGCCGGAAACCTCGGAAGGGGTGAAAATCACCTTCTTTGGCAAGGTGAACGAGAGCCTTGATATCACGCTCAAATTCATCATGGCCTTTGGCCTGTGCTTCCAGCTGCCGGTGCTTCTGACCCTGATGGGCAAAGCCGGTCTGGTGAGTGCCGAGGGGCTGGGCGGCATGCGCAAATATGCGGTGGTGGCCATTCTGGTGCTGGCCGCGCTGGTCACCCCGCCGGATGTCATCACCCAGGTGATCCTCTTCACGGTGGTCTACGGGCTTTATGAGGTGTCGATCTTCCTCGTCGCCCGTGTCGAGAAAAAGCGCGAGGAACAGCTGCGCGCCGAAGGCTACTACGATGACGAGCTGGACGGCGAGTAAGCTCCGCCCCCTGCAATGACCCAATCAGAAGGCGCGTCCCACGGGGCGCGCCTTTTTTTGGTCTCGGCCCGGGCCGGCCGGCGGGGGGCTCGCTTTGGGGCGCAACTGGACAGCGGCGCCGGCGCGCGGCACTCTGGTTGCGATTTGAGTACATCATTGGAGCCCAGCCATGTCAGTGTCAGATCCCAGGGTGGAGGCGTATTTTGTCGCCTTGACTCGCTGGCAAGAACCGCTCATCGCCCTGCGCAGGATCCTGCAAGACAGCCCGCTGGAGGAGGATTTCAAATGGAATTCCCCTTGCTACACCTACAAAGGCAGCAACCTCGCCACGCTCTGGGCGATGAAGGACTATTGCTCGGTCTCGTTCTTCAAAGGGGTCCTGCTGGAGGACCCCGATGCGCGTCTGGTCGCCCCCGGCGCCAATTCCCGGTCCATGCGGGTGATGCGGTTTACCACCGCGGCCGAGGTGGCGCGCGACGCCGATCAGCTCCGCGCATTTGTCGGTCAGGCCATCGCAGCCGAAGACGCCGGTGTGACCGTCCCCTTCCCGAAGGATGATCTGGAGTGGCCGGAAGAGCTGATCGCCCGTCTGGAGGCGGATGCCGCACTGGCCGAGGCGTTTGCCGCGCTCACGCCGGGGCGGCAGCGCGGCTATGTCCTGCATGTGTCGGATGCCAAACAGGCCAAGACACGCAACGCCCGGATCGACAAACACGCGCCGCGCATCCTCGCCGGCAAGGGACTGCACGACCAGTGACCCACCACCCCGTCGCTTCCGGGGGGCGGCAGCCGGGGCCGGATCTGGCGGCTGCCTCTTGCCGGGTGCGGCGGAACATGGTTTGTCACGCCCAAGACGTACAGGAGGACCCCGAGCGATGGCGCAGGATTTGGATCACGACACACTCAGCCGCATTGCCGAGGCGCTGGAGCGCATGGCCCCGGCCCCGCTGGCGACACCGGATTTTGCGGCGGCTTCGGGGTTCGTCTGGCATGTGGGCCCGGACCGGCTGGAGCCGGTGCCCGAAATCAACCGGGTGGAGCTGGATCTCCTGGTGGGGATTGACCGCTCGCGCGACACGCTGTTGGACAACACCCGCCGGTTTGCAGCAGGTCACGCGGCCAACAATGCGCTGCTGTGGGGCGCGCGCGGGATGGGGAAATCCTCGCTGGTGAAGGCGATCCACGGCTCCCTGGTGCCCACGCATCCCGACCTCAAACTGGTGGAGCTGCAACGGGAGGATCTGCCCTCGGTCGCGCGTCTGCTGAACCATCTGCGCGGCGCGCCCTACCGGTTCATCCTGTTCTGCGATGACCTGTCGTTCAGCCATGACGACCAGCACTACAAGAGCCTGAAGGCCGTGCTGGATGGCGGCATCGAAGGCCGGCCCGAGAATGTGGTGTTCTACGCCACCTCCAACCGCCGCCACCTGATGCCCCGCGACATGATCGAGAATGAACGCTCCTCCGCGATCACCCCCTCCGAGGCGGTGGAGGAAAAGGTCTCGCTCTCGGATCGTTTTGGTCTTTGGCTTGGGTTCCACCCCTGCAACCAGGACGCCTATCTGGCGATGATCGCGGGCTATTGCGCCGCCTATGGCGTCGAGGTCGATGCCGAGACGCTGCGGGCCGAGGCGATCGAATGGCAGGCCACGCGTGGCGCGCGGTCGGGCCGGGTGGCGTGGCAGTTCTTCACCGATCTGGCCGGGCGCAAGGGGGTGGCGCTGCGTTGACATTGGCGCAGGTCCCCGCCGCGTCCCGTCAGGGGCGCGGCGCCCGGCCCAACGGTTTTGATCGCCGCCCTGCGGCGGTGGAAACGGGCGGGAGCGCCCCCGGCGGGCCTTCTACCCCAAGGGCGGTCGTCCCCGATCCCCGGTCACAGCGCCCTTCCTCAGGTAGCCCCTACCCGAGTTCGAAACTGGTCACGCCGTAGATCAGGTCCTGTGCCACCTCGGGCGCCTTGCCGCGATACATTCGCGCGGTCTCGAACACCGGTTGCAATCCCAGCGATTTCGCCAGCTCTACCGCGCTGGTGTTGGTCTCGGGCACGTCGAGAAAGATCTCCTGATCCTGCGGCCAGTCTTTCAGCAGCCCCGCCAGAACCGACAGCGCCGCCGCCCGATGGGTGGCCACCAGCGGGCCGATCTTGGCCCCGGTGCGACAACGGCGCAGGGTGCCGAACCCCTGCATCTCGCCGTCGGCATGTACCGCGATGCTCACATGCCCCGGCGCGCTGAGCCAGGCCTGCCAGAAACTCGGCCGCGGCGCGGGAAACACCCGCGCATCCAAACCCGCCACCTCGGGCGACAGCCCGTCGAGCCAGGTCAGCGTAAAGGCATCCGACACCTTGAGCCGCCCCTTGGGCACCCCGCCGAACCGGATATTGCGCCAGGCAAATTCGAACCCGGAACGGCGATAGGCCTCCTGCTGCGCCACCACCCCGTCGAGCCCCACCGTGCGCCGGCCGGCATGCTCCAGCGCCTTTTGCCACAACGCATAGCCGTAGCCCTGCCCCCGGTGCACCGGGTCAACGATATAAAAACCGAGAAAGGCAAACGCCGCGCCATAGGTCACGACCGAAATACAGGCAATCATCTCGCCGTCGAGGAAACCGCCCCAGAACCCCTGACCGTCCTGCACGGCGAAACAAGCCGCATCCTGGGCGCCCGGGTTCCAGCCCTCGCGCGCGGCCCAGTCCACGGCGGTGTCGATTTCATCCCGCGACAGCGGGCGGATTTCATAGTGTTCCAACATGGCGACCTCCGTCGATTCCGCGGCCACCATGACGGAGGAAGATCACCGTGGAAAGACGAAACACCGATCACGCGGAACCGTCAGCCACATCGCGCGCCCCACCGCCGGCAGAAAGACATTGGGCACCGTCGCCTTCAGGATCGACCCGTCGAAATCCATACGGAACTCGACCAGGCTCTCATTGCCGAGAAACCGCGCCCGCTGGACCACGCCACGGGCGGGCACGCCCTGCGTGTGGGTAGCCTCCGGTCCGCGACCGTTGCGGTCGAAATCGATACGGATGTGTTGCGGGCGAAAGACGATCTCCACATCCGTGCCATCCGGCACCCCGGGCGCCAGGAACTGCCCGAAGGGCGTATCCGCCAGAGCGCCGTTGACCCGCGCCGGCAGCGTGTTCACATCGGAAAAGAAGGCCACCGCCGCCTTGTCCACCGGGCGGGTGTAGACATTGTAGGGCGCCCCCTGCTGCACGATCCGGCCATCGCGCATCAGCGCGATCTCGTCGGCCATGCGCATCGCTTCCTCCGGTTCATGGGTGACCAGCAGGACCGCGGTGTCCTCCTCTTTCAGCAGGCTCAGTGTCTCATCGCGAATACCGTCGCGCAGCCGGTTGTCGAGCCCGGAGAAGGGCTCATCCATCAGCATGATCTTGGGGCGCGGCGCCAGCGCCCGGGCCAGCGCCACCCGCTGCTGTTCGCCGCCAGACAGCTGATGCGGATACTCGTCGATATACTGGCCAAGCGAGACCCGATCCAGCAGCTCGCGGGCGCGGGCGCGTTTCTTCTCCTTCGCGCCCTTCAGGCCAAAGGCGACGTTGTCCCCGACGCTCAGATGCGGAAACAGCGCAAAGTCCTGAAACATCAGTCCGATTTCGCGCCGCTCCGGCGGCACGCGAAACACGGTGTCGCAGATCAGGCTGCCGTCGACATAGATTTCACCAGCGTCCTGCATCTCCACGCCTGCGACCATGCGCAGGGTGGTGGACTTGCCACAGCCCGACGGGCCGAGGAGACAGGTGACCTGCCCCGGCAGGACCCGGAGGGACACGTCATCCACCACCGCGCGCCCGTCAAAGAAACGGCGCAGGTTGCGGATCTCCAGCCGCGGCGTCACCTCATGGCCGTCAGCCTGGGCGGGCGGCAGCGCGGATTGGGTCATCTGCTCGGACATTGCGGGGCCTTCTATCCTGTGTCGGGTGCACATTGGGGCATCGCGGGCTGATACCAAGCCGGCGCAGGTCAGGCAAGGAGCTCCACCTCGCCTTCGGCCCGCGGCACCCCATTGACCAGCAGCGTCACCCGATGCGCCCCCGGCAACAATGTAAAGGTGGAGGCCTGCGCCTTCAGCGGATGCGATTTCTGCAGGCTGAGCCCGTCGGCGCCGAGGCTGCCGGTCTTCCACTTGAAGACCTTGGTGGCGGTCTTGCCACCGGCGCGCTGAAAGGTCAGCGCATAATCCACGAGCACCCGCGCGCCCCGCGCCCCCTGCACATCGGCCCCGAGGGCCAGCTTGTCGCCGATGCGCACGCTGGCGGGCAGTTGCAACCGCGCGGTCAGCTCCAGATCCGGGTCATAGCCCAACAGCCGCAAGGCCCGTGGATCGCCCGCCTTCACCAACCCGCGCAGCGCGTGTGCGGTGATCCAGTCCAGCTCTTTCTGCGCCTGCATCCCCTGCCCTTGCCAATCGGTCAGCCGGTCGATGACGATCTGCGGCTCCTTCTTGGCAATGTCGTTGAGGTGGTTGGCAACCGATCGGGTCACAAAGCGCGCCGGATCCCGATGCAGCCGGTCGAGGATCGGCAGCGGCGCCTCCAGCGGCAGGTTCACCGCCAGCCCCCAGGGCAGACGCGGCCGGCTGCCCTCGCTGGCCAGCCGGCGCACGTGGTAATGGTCATGATCCGTCCACTGCATCATGCGGGAGAGCACCGGATCGGGCCAGCGTTTCAGCAGGGGGCGCAGGGCAAACTCCATCGAAAAGCGCTGGGTGAGCGCTTCGAGCGTGTCGAGCGCCAGCGGCAGATCAGCCTCCTGCGTGGTCAGCGCCGTGACCCATTCGCCCAGCGGGGCAAAGATGAAATCGCCGAAATCGTCATCGCGCAAGCTCGGATCAAGCGGCGGCGGCAGGGCCGCCGCGATCACCGGCGCCACCTGCGACAAGGGGCCCGGCACATGCACCGCAAGCTGCTCGGCAATCCAGTTGATACGGTCCTTCAGCTCCAGATCCAGCAGCCGCGCCATCACCGACGCCTCGAACCCCGCAGCGTCGAAATCGGAGGTCGCGCCCGAAAACAGACCGGCGAGGTAGCGGGTCTTCTGAAGATTGAACAATTGATCCTTCAAGGAGAATTTCTCAGCCATGGATCAGATCGTCATATTGGTGGCACCACCGTCCAGGAGGATATTCTGGCCCACGATAAACCCTGCGTGCTGCGAACAAAGGAAGGCGCAGGTTGCGCCGAACTCCTGCCGGGTGCCGTAGCGCCCCGCCGGAATGGTGGCGGCGCGTTGGTCGCGGGCCTCGTCGAGACTGATCCCCTGGGACTGCGCCACCCCGGTATCAAGCGACACGGCCCGGTCGGTGGCATGGATCCCCGGCAGCAGATTGTTGATCGTCACGCCCGCCCCGGCCACCTGGCGCGCGGTGCCCGCGACATAGCCGGTCAGCCCGGCGCGGGCGGAATTGGACAGGCCCAGCGCTGCGATCGGCGCCTTGACGGATTGCGAGGTGATATTGACCACCCGGCCCCAACCCTTGTCCATCATTTCCGGCAGCAGCGCTTTCATCAGCGCGATCGGCGTCAGCATGTTGGCATCAAGCGCGGTGATGAAATCGTCGCGGTCCCAATCGCTCCAGACGCCCGGAGGCGGGCCACCGGCGTTGGTCACCAGAATGTCGACCCCTTTGGCGCGTTCGATCAGCTCTGCGCGCGCGCCTTCATCGGTCACGTCACAGGCGGCCGTATCCACGCGGACGCCAAACCGATCCCGGAGATCCTGCGCCGAGGCTTCCAGCGCCTCGGCTCCACGGGCATTCATCACCAGGTCGACACCGGCCTCTGCCAATGCTTCTGCACAGCCCAGACCCAACCCTTTGCTCGATGCACATACCAATGCGCGCTTTCCGCGAATACCCAGATCCATGACACTTCTCCCCATGCGTGTGGTTTGCCAGACCCTGCCAGCCGCGCAGGGGATTGACCAGCCGGGACGGAGCGCCCGGACCAGAATTTTTCCCGCCAGCGCCCGGTTCTCGCCCAAGTGTGAACCTAGTGTTTACCAAGACCCGCGCAATATCGGGTGTCCTGTACGAGGCGCCGCGCCCCCTGAAACCCAAAGCCTGGACCACCGCGCATGATCAACGTGAGCCGCACCGCCCATTCCATCCAGTCGCTGCCGGCCTATCCGGCGGACCTGTTCCGCGCCAGTTTCGGCGTGAACGCAGGCGATCCGATCGGCATCCTGGACGAGCTGGTGATGGATGATGTCTATGAATTGCGCAGCAGTGCCAGCCCGGCGCGGCTGGGCATTTGCGCGCAGCTGGATGGCGGGTTTTCCGTGCATCACGACAGTGCGCTCGGCACGCCGGGGGCGCCCTTGTTCCTGGATGGCGTCGTGACGCTGATGCCGGAACTCGGCGCTGCGGTGGAGGCGCTGTTGATCGTCGAAACCGATCCGGAGGGCATGATCGCGGCGATCTACCTGCTACCACAGGCCCCACTGGCCCCGTTCACTGGCTATCGTCTGGTGAACGGCACGCGGCAGGGCCTGCAGCACCGGCTGGCGCAAATGTCCTGCGTCGCCTTTGCGCGCGGCACCCGCATCACGCTGGCCACCGGCGCGCAGCGCGCCATCGAGGATCTGCGCCCCGGTGATCGCATCCTGACGCGCGACAGCGGCGCGCAGCCCATCACCTGGATCGGCCAGACAACACTGCGGGCGGTTGGGGAAATGGCGCCGATCCTGATCCGCAAGGGGGCGTTGAACAACGCCCGCGACCTGCTGGTCAGCCCGGATCATCGGCTGATGGTCTATCAGCGCTCCGATGCCCTGCAGGCGGGTCGGCTGGAACTGTTGCTGCGCGCCCGCGATCTGGTCAATGGCGATACCGTGGTGGTGCAGGATGGCGGTTTTGTCGACTATTTCCAGATCCTGTTTGACCGGCATTACATCATCTATGCCGAGGGCATCGCGGCGGAGTCGCTCCTCGTGGACCCGATCTCGCAGCCGACCCTGCCGGCAGACGTGCAATGGCGCATGCGCAGCACGCGACGCCATGGCGCGCGGGCCGATCATGGGCTGGACGTCAAGCGGCCGCTTCTGGAAGAGCGGCCGGATGCGGTGGACCTGCTGCGGCGGGCCTCGCTCCGCTGATCTGTGCCCACCGGCAGCGGAGCTGCGCGTACACTCACCCCCCGCAACGTCGGCGCCTGTCGCGGCACGCAGGCCCCGGCCCGCTGACGAGCGGGCCGCAGTCAGTCACCGCGCCGCTGTTGCATCCGGGCAAAGCCCGCACCTTCGCTCATGCCAGCGAGAAACGCATCGGCAACCCCTGGCGCGGTCGCCGCATGACCATTGGGATGCGCCACCGGCGGCGCGGTTGCGGCCGGGGCATCCTCGCGGTCAGACATCCGGTCTCCGACCATCCCCTTCAGCAGCAGGAACACCCCTGACAGGCCAAACCAGATGCAGGTCAGCACAAAGGCGGCCATCGCGTGCCCCTGCCCCGCCTGCAGCAATGCGACATAGAGCGAGGCAGAGCCAAACCCGGCACCAACCGCGGCACACCCTGCACTCAGCAGGGAGAACTGGACCCGGCGCGCTCCACGCCGGGCCTTTGATTTGATGTGACCCAGCATCGGATCAGCGGCGATTGCTCAGATACCCAAGGGCAAAGCCCAGCCCGGCCGCAATTGCGGTGGCGGTCAGGGGCTGCGCGCGCACCGCGTCTTCGGCCTGACGGGTCATCTGGGCTGCGCCATCGGCCACGGCCTGGCTCTGTTCGCGTGCAGTATCCCGCGCGGCATCCCGCGCCCTGCCTGCGCGATCCTTGGCGAGGTCGGAGACGGATTTGCTGAGCGCGGAAATGTCGGAGCGCAGCACGTCCATCTGGGTTGCAATGTCTTCGGTGGACGGGGCGGCTTGATCCTTCGGCATGGGAAATTCCTTTCCGTTTTGTTTCGCGTTCGCAGAGGAAACGTGACGCCGCAGGATTTTGTTCCGCGAAAATTTAGGGGGGTCGCAATTCCTCCCGCCCCCGGTCTGGTGTCTCGTCTGACGACAAGACGCCCAGTCCGGCGTTGGGCATGGCTCACAGCCCCGGTGCGGGGCTGTGAGCCTCGCCGGGCCGAATGGCCCGGCGCCCGGCCCAACCGGACGCGGGGTGCCCCGTATGGGGCGCACCGACGGATGGGCGGGAGCGCCCCCGGTCCTGCGTCCCCTCCGATCATGGCACAGACACCGCTTTTCCTTGCCTCGCACCCGCTTTCTGGCTAAGGCCAGCCTCATGTTGGACACCGCTCATAACCGCCCCGATCTGCCGCCGGAAATCGCGCGGCGCCGCACCTTTGCGATCATCTCGCACCCGGATGCGGGCAAGACCACCCTGACCGAGAAGTTCCTCCTCTATGGTGGTGCCATCCAGATGGCGGGCCAGGTACGTGCCAAGGGCGAAGCCCGGCGCACGCGGTCGGACTTCATGCAGATGGAAAAAGACCGCGGCATCTCCGTCTCGGCCTCCGCAATGTCCTTTGATTACGGCGATTTCCGCTACAACCTCGTCGACACCCCCGGCCACTCGGACTTTTCCGAGGACACCTACCGCACGCTCACGGCGGTGGATGCAGCCGTCATGGTGATCGACGGTGCCAAGGGCGTCGAGAGCCAGACCCAGAAGCTCTTTGAGGTTTGCCGCCTGCGCGATCTGCCGATCCTGACCTTCTGTAACAAGATGGACCGCGAAAGCCGCGACACCTTTGAAATCATTGATGAGATTCAGGAAAACCTCGCCATTGATGTGACACCCGCCAGCTGGCCCATCGGTGTGGGGCGCGATTTCATCGGCTGTTATGACCTCTTGCGTGACCGGCTGGAGCTGATGGACCGCGCCGACCGCAACAAGGTTGCCGAGAGCATCTCCATCAACGGGCTCGATGATCCCAAACTGGCCGAACACGTGCCCGAACACCTCTTGGAAAAGCTGCTCGAAGAGGTCGAAATGGCGCGCGAGCTGCTGCCCGCACTCGACCCGCAAGCGGTGCTCGAGGGCCATATGACCCCGATCTGGTTCGGCTCTGCGATCAACTCCTTTGGCGTGCGCGAGCTGATGGACGGCATCGGTGCCTACGGCCCCTTGCCGCAGGTCCAGTCCGCCGAGCCCCGCCAGATCGCCCCCGAGGAGAAGAAGGTCGCGGGCTTTGTCTTCAAGGTGCAGGCCAATATGGACCCCAAACACCGCGACCGCGTCGCCTTTGTGCGACTGGCCTCCGGCCATTTCAAGCGCGGCATGAAGCTGACCCATGTGCGCACCAAGAAACCGATGGCGATCTCCAACCCGGTGCTGTTCCTCGCCTCCGACCGCGAGCTTGCCGAAGAGGCCTGGGGCGGTGACATCATCGGCATCCCCAACCACGGCCAGCTGCGCATCGGCGACACGCTGACCGAGGGCGAGGCCTTGCGCGTCACCGGCATTCCGTCCTTTGCGCCGGAACTGTTGCAAGGCGTTCGGGCGGGCGACCCGATGAAAGCCAAGCATCTGGAAAAGGCGCTGATGCAATTCGCCGAAGAAGGTGCTGCCAAGGTGTTCAAACCCTCGATCGGCTCCGGCTTTATTGTCGGCGTCGTCGGCCAGTTGCAGTTCGAAGTGCTCGCCAGCCGGATCGAGATGGAATACGGCCTGCCGGTGCGTTTTGAGGCCAGCCAGTTCACCTCGGCACGCTGGGTGCATGGCGACAAGGCGGCGGTGGACAAATTCACCAACGCCAACAAACAGCACATCGCCCATGATAACGATGGCGACATCGTCTATCTGACGCGTCTTCAGTGGGACATCGATAGGGTGGAACGGGATTATCCCGACTTGAAACTCTCCTCCACCAAGGAAATGATGGTCTGAGACCGCGGGCGCCCTTCACCGGGCGCCCGTTTTCAATCAGCCAGGCAGGTGTTGAGATGCAAGATCCCGCAGCCCCGGGAACATGGGGCCTCGTCGCGACGCTCAAGGCCGAGGCACGCGCGATCCTGAACTTTGCCGCCTGGCACCTTGAACAGGGGGCCCACCGGCTGTTTCTCTATCTGGACGCGCCCTGCCCCGCGGCCCTGCCGCATCTCAAGGCGCATCCGCGCATCCGGGTGATCGAGACCACCGAGGCCCATTGGCAAAAACGCCGGGGCCGGGTGCCGCAGAAACATCAGGTCCGTCAGAGCCTGAACGCCACCCGTGCCTATCGCCGTCAGGCCCGCGACCTGGATTGGCTGATCCATATCGACGTGGATGAATTCCTCTGGTCGGACACGCCAATCTCGGCGCATCTGGCAGGCCTCGCGCCCGACACGCTCTGCGCCCGCGTGCGCCCCTTGGAACTGCTGGCCGGCAGTGCGGATCACTACAAGGCGCGCCTCCCTGCCGGTAAGGACGCCGAGGCGACGGGCACCCGTCTCTATCCCCGGTTCGGCAGCTACCTGAGGGGCGGGTTCATCAGTCACGTGCAGGGCAAGCTGTTCGTGCGCACCGGCCTCGACGATGTCGATCTGCGCATCCATAACGTCTTTGTCGGCGGGGCGGAGAATCCCGCCCAGACGGAGCTGGACGCGGTCGACCTGTGCCACCGGCATGCGACCGACTGGGATCATTGGCTGCACCACTACCGCTACCGCCTGCAAAAAGGATCCTACCGATCAGATCTGCGCCCGGCGAAACCGCGCGCGGCAGGCGGTGTCACACTGCACGAGGTGCTGTCCGCGCTCGAGGCCGAACAGGGCGAATCTGGGCTGCGCGCCTTTTTTGACGAGGTCTGCGCCGATGGTCCCGAATTGCGCCGGCGGCTTCAGGCGGAGGGCCTGTTGCGCACCCGCCCGCTGGCCCAAACGCAGGCGCGGCAGAAACATTTCCCCGACTTCCGCTGAACTGTTCCCAAAATACTGCAAATGCCCAGAACCTCCGGCGAATTCTCGGCGGAAATTCGCGATCATTTGACCATATCACGCAATTTTGCTATGTGCCGCCTCAACCGGGGACTCCTGTCTGTTCAGGCGTCCGACTGATACCGGCATAGAGACACACGCGCGGGCCAGGTCAGTGTCCGCAAAAACGGACGCATATGACAAAATTCACCGATCTGAACCTTAATCCGAAGGTCCTCAAAGCCATTGAGGAAGCAGGATATGAAAGCCCGACCCCGATCCAGGCAGGCGCGATTCCCGCCGCACTGGAAGGACGCGATGTCCTCGGGATCGCTCAGACCGGCACCGGCAAGACCGCCTCTTTCACCCTGCCGATGATCACCCGCCTTGCCCGTGGCCGCGCCCGGGCGCGCATGCCGCGCTCGCTGGTGCTCTGCCCGACGCGCGAATTGGCAGCACAGGTGGCGGAGAACTTCGACACCTACGCCAAACACGTCAAGCTGACGAAGGCCCTGCTGATCGGCGGCGTCTCCTTCAAGGAACAGGATGCAGCCATCGACCGTGGCGTTGACGTGCTGATCGCCACACCGGGCCGCCTTCTGGACCATTTCGAGCGCGGCAAGCTGCTCTTGACCGGCATCGAGATCATGGTGGTGGATGAGGCCGACCGGATGCTCGATATGGGCTTTATTCCCGACATCGAACGCATCTTCTCGCTGACGCCCTTCACCCGCCAGACGCTGTTCTTCTCCGCCACCATGGCGCCGGAGATCGAGCGCATCACCAATACGTTCCTCTCCGGCCCCGAACGGGTGGAGATCGCGCGGCAAGCGACCACCTCCGAGACGATCGAACAGGCGGTGGTGATGTTCAAAGCCTCCCGCAAGGATCGCGAAGGCAGCGAGAAACGCCGCGTTCTGCGCGAGCTGATCAATCAGGAAGGTGAAGCCGTCAAAAACGCCATCATCTTCTGCAACCGCAAAACCGACGTGGATATCGTCGCCAAATCGCTGAAGAAATACGGCTATGACGCCGCACCGATCCATGGCGATCTGGATCAGAGCCAGCGGACAAAAACGCTGGACGGGTTCCGCGATGGCGCGCTGAAGATCCTCGTGGCCTCTGACGTGGCCGCACGCGGTCTGGATGTCCCGTCGGTGAGCCATGTGTTCAACTTCGACGTGCCCGGCCATGCCGAGGACTACGTGCACCGCATCGGCCGCACCGGGCGCGCGGGTCGCGACGGCAAGGCGATCACCATCTGCACCCCGCGCGACGAGAAGGCGCTGGATGCGGTCGAAGGCCTGGTGCAGAAGCAGATCAACCGGCTGGACAACCCGGTCAAGCCGGCGCCGCGCAAAGCCGCCGCCAAGGACGCAGCGGATGCGCCCGAGACCACCGACAAGCCCAAACCCAGCCGTCGCAGCCGCAGCCGTGGTGGCAACAGCGAGGCCGCTGCGGAGGCACAAACCGCCGCACCGGCGCCTGCACCCGCCCCCGAACAGGCGGCTGAACAGCCGACCACCAAGGCAGCAAACAAATCCGACCGTGCAGACAAGCAGGACAGCCAGAAATCCGGCAAGTCCCGTGGGCGCGGCCGCAAGGATGATCGCCGCGACGACAAGGTCGTGGGCATGGGCGATCATATGCCCAGCTTCATCGCGCTGAGTTTCGACGAGCGTCGCGCCAGCTGACCCTTGATCGGATCGCTTTATCGGAAAACCGCCCTGCCCCAGGCACGGGCGGTTTTTTGTGGCCACGCGTGATCCCCCAATCGGTGCTGCATTGCAGCAGCGGCATAGCGGGATTGCCGAGCTATGCGATGTCATCAGGCCCGACATCCTCTACATCGGCTGTATCAACACGATACCCCCAAGGTGATGTTATGGACTTGATGACAACCGCACCGCTTCTGAGCGACGATCTGAAAGAAATCGAACTGCGTGCCCGCAAGATGCGCGCCGAAGCCTTCCGCAGCATGTTGTTGGCCATCGGTGCCGGTCTTCAGCGCGTGATCAAGGCCCCGGCCCTGCTGCTGAGCCGCCCGCGCCACGCCTGATCAGGGCTGCGGCCTTCTGCCGACCTGCGCTCTTGCGAAAAACGCCCGGACCAGAGCGGTCCGGGCGTTTTCCGTTTCAGAGGCCTGCGCCCCCTTCATCTTTTCAAAAATACCTCGGGGGTGAAGTGATCCGAAGGGGCACGAGGGGGCAGCGCCCCCTCCTCCGCGATCAGCGCATACGGCTGACGACAACCGTCACTTCGGGCTTCTTGCCGATCTCGGACTGGGCGGTCTGACGCGCAATACGCTTCAGTTCCTGTTCCAGCTTATCGTCATCCTTCAGCGTTTTCTTGCCCGCGCGCATCAGGAACTGGTTCAGGTCCTCTTCCATGACCTCGGCCAGCGTGGCGTTGGACTGACCGGTCTCGGCAAGTCCCTTGAGGTCCACCCAAGGTTCGCCAAGCGGCTCGTCCTCTTCATCGAGGATGGCCGTGACCACCACATGACCGTTGAGCGCCATACGAATGCGGTCGCGCACGATGCCATCCATGGCGCCAATCTTGACCGAACCGTCCAGATAGGTGCGGCCCGTGTCGATATAGTCGGCCACTTTGGGCGTATCGCCCGTGAGGTCCATCATCATGCCATTGACGGCAATGGCGGAGGCGATGCCCTTGTCCTCGCCGAGGCGCGCATGCTGGCGCAGATGGCGGTGTTCGCCGTGCATCGGGATCAAGATCTTGGGCTTCACGATGTCATGCATCTGCTCAAGGTCGGGGCGGTTGGCGTGACCAGACACGTGATAGAGACCAGAGCTGTCATCCACCACATCAACGCCCTTCTCGGAGAACTGGTTGATGATCCAGATCACGCCTTTTTCATTGCCGGGAATGGTCTTGGAGGAGAACAGGAACAGATCGCCTTCCTTGAGTTCCATGCCGCGATACTTGCCACGGGCCAGCTGCGCGGAGGCGGCGCGGCGTTCGCCCTGCGATCCGGTGGTGATCAGCATCAGGTTTTCGCGCGGAATATCAGCCGCTTCCTCGGGTTGCACCACTTTGGGAAAATCGCTCAGCACACCGGTTTCGATCGAGGCTTCGATCATCCGGCGCATGGCACGGCCCAAGAGCACAATAGAGCGCCCTGCCCGTTCGCCCGCCTGCGCCAGCGTTTTGACGCGCGCAACGTTGGAGGCAAAGGTGGTCGCCGCCACCATGCCGGAGGCCTCTGCGATCAGCTTGGTGATGTTGTCGCCCAGATCGCTCTCGGAGCGGCCCGCATGCGGTGAGAACACATTGGTGGAATCGCACACCAGCGCCAGCACGCCGTCCTTGGAAATCTCGGCCCAGAGGTCGGGATCAAAGGCCTCGCCCACGATGGGGTTGGCGTCCAGTTTGAAATCACCAGTATGGATCACCCGGCCTGCGGGGCTGTCGATCACCAAACCACCCGATTCCGGGATCGAGTGCGAGATGGGCACCGCGCCGATGGTGAAGGGGCCGAGCTTGGTCACTTCGGGCCAGGGCGAGATCGTCACCACGGCGTCGGGGTCATGGCCCTGCTCTTCCATCTTGCGACGGGCGATATTGGCGGTGAAGGCGCGCGCATAGACCGGCACATTGAGGCGGTTATAAAGATGCGCCACCGCACCGATGTGGTCCTCGTGGGCGTGGGTGATGAAAATCCCCTCCAGCTGATCGGCGCGTTGCGCCAGCCAGCTGATGTCGGGCATGATCAGGTCCACGCCGGGGGTGGTGTCCATGTCCGGAAAGGCCACGCCCAGATCCACCAGGATCAGGCGTTCCTTGCCCGGCGCGCCATAGCCATAGACGTAGGCGTTCATGCCGATTTCACCTGCCCCGCCGAGGGGCAAATAGATTAAACGTTCACTGCTCATGCGTGAGTACCGATATCCTTATTATGTTCGTGGATGCGCCGCAGACCTTGCATGGTCAGGTCATCCTCGTATGCGTCAAATAGATCTGCTGTCTGCTGGAAGAGCGGCGCCAGCCCGCCGGTTGATATGACTGTCATCGGCACGCCGGATTCGGTCTTGATGCGATCGCAGATCTCGCGCACGAGGCCGACATAGCCCCAGAACACGCCGGATTGCATACAGGCCACCGTGTTGGTGCCGATGACATTTTGTGGTTTCGAGATGTCGACATGGGGCAGCGCGGCGGCGGCGTGGTGCAGCGCCTCAAGGCTGAGGTTCACCCCCGGCGCGATGACGCCGCCCACATAGGCGCCGTCCACGGCCACCACGTCGAATGTGGTTGCGGTTCCAAAATCAACGACGATCAGATCGCCGCCGTATTTGTGATACCCGGCGACCGTATTGACCAGACGGTCAGGGCCGACGGTGGTGCCTTCGTCGACGCGCACATCCACCGGGAGCGCGCATTCGGGTTTGCCCACCACCAGCGGGCGGGTCTTGAAATAGCGGTCCGAGAGCACACGCAGGTTGAAGACCACGCGCGGCACGGTCGACGAGATAATCATATCAGTGATCTGCGCCTTGATGCCTTGCAGGTTCATCAGGGTGGAGAGCCAGACATAATACTGATCTGCGGTGCGCTGCCATTCGGTCGAGGTGCGCCAATGGCCGATCATCTGATCGCCATCCCAAAGCGCAAAGACAGTGTTGGTGTTGCCGCAATCAACCGCGAGAAGCATGTGCCCCGCCTCCGTCAGAAAAAGATATCCGCGGCGGGGATGGTGACTTTCCCCTTTGCGGTCTTGAGAACGAGGTTGCCCGCGTCGTCGATGGTTTCAAAGGTGCCCGAGGTTTCCTCGCGCGCGGTGCGGGCGGTGATCACCTCACCCAGCTTGGCCGCCCGTGACAGCCACAACTCGCGGATGGGCGCAAAGCCGTAGGTGGTGAACTGGTCCTCATGGCGGGCAAATGCAAGGGCAAGCGCCGACAGAAACGTCTCCGGATCGACACGCACGCCGGTTTCCGACTGGAGCGACACCGGCCAGACCGCACCGGGCTCCAGCCATTCCTTCATCGGGGTTTCGGCCAGATTGACGCCAATCCCGATAGAGAGATGATCGACACCGGATTTGGCGCCCGCGCTTTCAAGGAGGATGCCTGCAAGCTTGCCACCATTCAGCAGCACATCATTGGGCCATTTGAGCGCCAGACCGCTGGTGCGGCCAGTCACGGTCTCCACGGCGTCATAGAGCGCAAGTGCGGCGACAAAGCTGCGCAGGGCGATCTGGTCGGGCGTGCCCTCGGGGCGATAGACCAGCGTGCCGGCAAAGTTGCCCTTGGGATCGGTCCACGCGCGTCCGCGCCGTCCGCGGCCTTTGGTCTGGCGCAGGGCGAGTATCCACTCCGGCCCGGGAAGGTCGGGCGCAAGGCGGGCGGCCTCGTCCAACGTGCTGTCGACTTCTGCCAGCACACGGCGCCCGTATCCGATCGGCCAATCTGTCATGCGCGCCCCTTTAGCACCCGGTGTGACAAAAGGCAAAAGGCCCGGTCGCGCCGGACCGGGCCTTTTGTGAAATTTTTGCCTGCGATCATCAGTTGACCAGCATGGCCGCTGCAGAGGCCGCGGCCCCCTCGACGCCAAAGGTGGTGACAACCCCGACCAGCATCAGCCCGGCCCCAACCGTAAAGAAGGCCAGCAGCACCGGCGAGCGGGAGGTTTCCACGTCATCACCCTCCGCGCCGAAGTACATGAAGAACACGATGCGCAGGTAGTAGTAGGCCCCGATGACCGAGGCGATCACACCGGCAATCGCGAGCCATGCCATGTCCGCCTCGACCGCGGCGCGCAGCACGAAGAACTTGCCAAAGAAGCCCAGCATCGGCGGCACGCCCGCAAGCGAGAACAACAGCACCAGCATGCCAAGCGCGCGGCCCGGCTCACGCTTGGCGTATTGGTTCAGCGCGGCGATGTCGGTGACGGGTTTGCCGTCACGGTGCAGCATCATGATGAAGGCAAAGGTGCCGATATTCATCGCCACATAGATCGACATGTAGATCAGCAGCGCCTGCACACCCAGCGCGGTGCCTGCTGCCAGACCGATCAGCGCATAGCCCATATGGGCAATCGACGAATAGGCCATCAGGCGTTTGAGGTCGGTCTGGCCAATGGCCGCAACCGCGCCGAGGAACATCGACAGCACCGACAGGAGCGCGATGACCTGGCTCCAGTCCTCGATCGCGTAGCCAAAGGCATCATGCAACACGCGGGCAAAGAGACCCATCGCGGCCACTTTGGGTGCGGAGGCAAAAAAGGCGGTGACCGGGGTCGGCGCGCCCTCGTAGACGTCCGGCGTCCACATGTGGAACGGCACCGCAGAGACCTTGAACGCCATGCCGGAGATCAGGAAGACGATCCCGAACAACAGGCCGATGGAGACTTCGCCGTGCTGGGCGACCTCGATGATGCCCGCAAATTTGGTGGTGCCCGCAAAGCCATAGACCAGCGACGCGCCGTAGAGCAGCAGACCGGAGGAGAGCGCGCCAAGCACAAAATACTTGAGACCCGCCTCGGTGGATTTGACGCTGTCGCGGCGCAGGGCGGCCACCACATAAAGCGCCAGCGATTGCAGTTCCAGCCCCATGTAAAGCGCCATCAGATCGCCTGCGGAGACCATCACCATCATGCCGATGGCAGAAAGCGCGATCAGGATCGGGTATTCAAACCGCAGCATGCCGCGTTTGGACATATAGTCCTGCCCCATCACCATCACGGCGGCGGCAGAGAACAGGATCGCAACCTTGGCAAAGCGCGCGAAGGCGTCGTTGACGATCATGCCGCCAAAGGCCTCGGTCGAGCCGGAGCCGGAGGTTCCGATCCAGATGCCCAGCACCACCATCAGCGCGGCGGTCACCCACACGAGCATCGGCGCCAGCTTGTCCTTGACGGTGTAGACAGCACCGAGCAGCGCCGCCATCGCAAAGACGGCGAGGATGATCTCGGGCAGGATCACGGAGAGATCAGCTTGCATCTCATCAGCTCCTTAGTGGGAATTGGTGGCGGCGACATCGACCTCGGCGGCATCCCAGAGGGGCCCCGCGTCGGCAACGGCCGTGTTGACGGATTGCACCAGCGCTTCGGTCGAGGGACCGATCACATCGGTGACGACGGACGGGTAGACACCAAGCAGCAGCGTCATCGCGATGAGCGGCGCAAAGATCCATTTTTCTCGGGCGTTCATGTCCTGAATGGCCTTGAGGCTTTCCTTGATCAGATCGCCAAAGACCACCCGGCGATAGAGCCAGAGCGCATAGCAGGCCGAGAAGATCACGCCGGTGGTGGCGACAAAGGCAACCCAGGTGTTTTCCTGGAAGGTGCCGACCAGCGTCAGGAACTCCCCGATGAAACCAGAGGTGCCCGGCAGGCCGACGTTGCCCATGGTGAAGAACATGAACACCAGCGCGTAGGCGGGCATGCGGATCACCAGACCGCCATAGGCGTCGATGTCGCGGGTATGCATGCGGTCATAGATGACCCCCACGCAGAGGAAGAGCGCGGCCGAAATGAAGCCGTGGCTCAGCATCTGGAAGATCGCCCCGTCCACACCCTGCTGGTTCGCCGCAAAGATGCCCATGGTGACAAACCCCATGTGGGCGACCGAGGAATAGGCGATCAGCTTTTTCATGTCGTCCTGCACCATCGCCACCAGCGAGGTATAGACAATTGCGATCGCCGACATCCACAGGACGACATCGGTCATCACCTCCGCCCCGATCGGGAACATGGGCAAGGAGAACCGCAGGAAGCCGTAGCCGCCCATCTTCAAGAGGATCGCCGCCAGCACCACGGAGCCCGCCGTCGGGGCCTGAACGTGTGCGTCCGGCAACCATGTGTGCACCGGCCACATCGGCATCTTCACCGCAAAGGAGGCAAAGAAGGCGAGGAACAGCAGCGTCTGCATGCCGCCCACCACGTGAACGCCCAGCACGTCAAAGCCCGCATAGGAGAACTCATGCGCCAGCAGCCGGACCATATCGGTGGTGCCCGCATCGAAATACATCGCCACCATCGCCACCAGCATCAGCACCGAGCCAAAGAAGGTGTAGAGGAAGAACTTGAACGAGGCGTAGATCCGGTCCTTGCCGCCCCAGATGCCGATGATCAGGAACATCGGAATAAGGCCGGCTTCGAAGAACAGGTAGAAGAGCACCATGTCCAGCGCCATGAACACGCCGAGCATCAGCGTCTCCAGCACCAAGAAGGCGATCATGTATTCCTTGACCCGGGTGGTGACGGACCAGCTGGCCAGGATGGTCAGCGGCATCACAAAGGTCGTCAGCAGCACAAACAGCACCGATATGCCGTCAACGCCCATCTTGTACTTCAGGCCAAAGATCCAGGCGCGCTCCTCGACGAACTGAAAGCCGGGATTGGCCGGATCAAAGCCCGCATAGATGAACAGGCTCACCACAAAGGTGATCGTGGTGGCAAAGAGCGCCAGGATCTTTGCGTTGCGTCGTGCGGCTTCGTCGTCACCGCGCATCAGCAGCGCCATGAACGCCGCCGCCAGCGCAGGAATGAAGGTTACGATGGAAAGGAGATTGTGATCCATCAGTGCGATCCTCCGCCGATCGACATCCAGGTGACAAGGGCTGCGATCCCCAGCACCATCCAGAAGGCGTAAGTGAAGATGTAACCGGACTGGGCCCGGCCAGCGAGACGGGTGAAGAAGGGCACGATGCCCATCGCCACACCGTTGAGGAACCCGTCAATGGTCTTGCCGTCGCCCTTCTTCCAGAAGAAGCGGCCAAGCGCCAGCGCCGGTTTGACAAAGACCACGTTATAAAGCTCGTCAAAGTACCACTTGTTCTTGAGGAACAGGTAAAGCGGACGCTGCTGCTGCGCGAGGCGTTTGGGCAGCTCCGGGTTCACGATGTAGAACAGGAACGCCAGACCAAGCCCCAGGAGCATGGCAATGAAGGGGGAGACCTTCACCCATTTTGGCGCAGCATGGGCGTCATCCAGAACATGGTTGTCCGGTGCCATATACAGCGCGCCCTCACCCGGTTTGCCAACAAAGGCATAGTGATGCTCGCCCTCGGCGCCATGGGTGGCATCCGTGCCGTGATCCGCCGAACCGTGGTCCTCTTCTGCGGCATGCGAGTCACTTGCGTGGTCGTCGCCGTGGGAGGCGGTATCGCCGTGCGCAACTGCCTCGGCCACCGGGATGCCGTAGAATTTGCCCACCTTGTCTGCGTGACCAAAGAAGGAGTTGTACCAGAGCATACCGGCAAACACCGCCCCCAGCGCCAGAACACCCAGCGGGATCAGCATGACCATCGGGCTTTCATGCGCGTGGTCATGGGTGTGCTTGTCGCCACGCGGTTTGCCGTAGAAGGTCAGGAAGATCAGGCGCCAGCTGTAGAAGGACGTCATCGCCGCCGCAATCACCAGCATCCAGAAGCCATACATGGACCCGCCCGCATAGGCGCTCTCGATGATGGCATCCTTGGACAGGAAGCCTGCAAACCCGATGTGGGTGAGCGGAATGCCAACGCCGGTGATGGCCAGCGTACCGATCATCATCGCCCAGAAGGTATAGGGGATCTTTTTGCGCAGGCCGCCGTAGTTCATCATGTCCTGTTCGTGGTGCATCGCGTGAATGACGGAGCCCGCCCCGAGGAACAGCATCGCCTTAAAGAACGCGTGGGTGAACAGGTGGAACATCGCCGCCGAATACATGCCTACGCCTGCGGCCACGAACATGTAGCCCAGCTGCGAGCAGGTCGAATAGGCGATCACGCGCTTGATGTCGGTCTGAACCAGACCCACGGTCGCGGCAAAGAATGCGGTGGTGGCCCCCAGCACGGTGATAAAGGTGGTCGCTTCGGGCGCAACCTCCATCAAGGGCGACATGCGGCACACGAGGAAGACACCCGCCGTCACCATGGTTGCGGCGTGAATGAGTGCCGACACCGGGGTCGGGCCCTCCATCGCGTCCGGCAGCCATGTGTGCAGGATCAGCTGCGCCGATTTCCCCATCGCGCCGACAAACAGCAGGAAGGCAATCAGGTTGGCCGCGTTCCAGTCGGTCCAGAGGAATGACACGGTGGTCTCCGCCAGATCCGGCGTCTCGGCAAAGATGGTGCCAAGGTTGATGCTGTCCGTCAGGAAAAACAGCGCAAAGATCCCGAGCGAAAAGCCAAAGTCGCCCACACGGTTGACGATGAAGGCTTTCATCGCCGCCGCCCCGGCAGAGGGCTTGCGGTAGTAAAAACCAATCAGAAGGTAAGAGGCAACGCCCACGCCTTCCCAGCCGAAGAACATCTGCACCAGGTTGTCGGAGGTCACCAGCATCAGCATGGCGAAGGTGAAGAACGACAGATAGGCAAAGAAGCGCGGCTTGTAGCTCTCGCCCTCTTTGTACTGCGGGTCGTGATCCATGTAGCCGAAGGAATAAAGATGCACGAGCGCCGACACGGTAGAGATCACGATCAGCATGATCGCGGTCAACCGGTCCAGTCGGATCGACCAGGAGGTCGACAGGCTGCCGCTCTCGATCCAGCGGAAAATCTCGATGATGCGGGTTTCGCCGTCAAAGGACAGGAATGTGATCCACGACAACAGCGCCGTGAGGAACAACAGGCCGGTAGCGGTCCACATGGCGGCTTTTTCGCCGATGATCTTATGGCCAAAGCCGCAGATCACCGCCCCCACAAGCGGGGCAAAGAGGAGGATGGTTTCCATTATTTTTCCACCTTTTGTCTCGACTGAGGCGTCCTCGGGTCTTCTTGAAAGGCCAAAGACTGAGTTGCCTCATCGCACAGACATGTATCGGGATTCCAGGCTATCCGCTCGATAAAACCTGGCTGTTCTCGCAGGTAACGCTCAACCGCATCGAGAGTAAAACGGCGTTTGGAGGTCGCCATCTTGTAAAACTCTCGCAGCAAGTAGGGCGAGTTTTCTGCAATTAATGCTTGGTTTGACTGGCAATGAAGCATGATTACGCGTTCTGCCTCGTCAGAATTTGGAGCGACCAAATCAGCCCGCATAACGGAACCGTAGTTCGTGACCCAGCGATAGCCTGTGCCGTCCGGATCATCGCAACCGGCGTCGTACCCGGTTGCAACAGCCGAGGTCGCGCAAAGCACACCCGCTGAAGTCAATATTGCTATGAAGGTCAATCCGCGCAACGAGTTCAGCCCTTCATCACGTTGATGTCTTCGACAGCGATGGTGCCGCGGTTCCGGAAGAAGCAGACGAGGATCGCAAGGCCAATCGCGGCCTCAGCGGCGGCGACGGTCAGCACGAACAGCGTGAACACCTGCCCCACCAGATCGCCAAGGAACGACGAGAAGGCGACGAGGTTGATGTTCACGGCCAGCAGCATCAGTTCGATGCTCATCAAAAGGATGATCACGTTCTTGCGGTTCAGGAAAAGCCCGAAAATGCCGATAACGAACAGCGTCGCCGCGACGGTGAGATAATGTTCAAGTCCGATCATTGATCAAAGCCCCTGCCCCGGTTTGATGTCCTTGAGCTCCATTGCCTTGGCCGGGTCGCGATACATCTGGGCGAGCACGTCCTGACGCTTCACATCCTGGCGGTGGCGCAGGGTCAGAACGATGGCACCGATCATGGCCACCAGAAGGATCAGACCCGCAAGCTGGAACAGAAGGAAATATTGGTCGTAGATAATGAGGCCAAGCGCCTCGGTGTTGTGCCGATCAACAGGGATCGGCTGGCTCAGGTTCTGCGCCACGTCATGCGCGCTCTCCCACGAGCCATAGGCGATCACGAATTGCATCAGGATCACCAGCCCGATCAGCAGTGCCAGCGGCATGTAGCGGGCCATTTCGGCCTTGAGCTCGGCAAAGTCCACGTCGAGCATCATCACCACAAAGAGGAACAGCACCGCGACCGCGCCCACGTAGACGATCACCAGCAACATGGCGACAAATTCCGCCCCCAGCAGCACAAACAGCCCGGCCGAGGAAATAAACGCCAGAATCAGCCACAGCACCGAATGCACCGGCTGGCGGCTGATCACAGTGAACAGCCCGCCGGTGATGGCGCTGATGGCGAAGAGGTAAAAGGCAAACACGCTCATGTCTCATCGTCCCCTTTGTCGTCCATGACCTCCTGCGCCAAATCCATTGCGCGGGTCATGGCCGGAATGCCGGCAAACACCGACATCTGTCCGATCGTTTCAACGATCTCTTGTTTCTTCGCGCCCGCCGCAAGAGCGTGGCGCACGGTCTGACGCACGGCCGTATCGGCCTGCGCGCCCTGCATGGTCAACCCCGCCAGCGTCAGCAGCAGGCGGGTTTTGGCATCAAGCCCGTCTTTGTTGACGGTGTTGCCGAACATCATCTCCATGACTTCTTTGGGCATGGTGGGCCAGAGCGCCTCAAACCCTTTGGGAGAGAAACTCTCAAGCGCAGGATTGAGGGCCTTCGCCATCTCCTGCGCCTGGGCCATCATGGCCTCGAAAGGGTTTTTCGGCGTCTCACTCATCTGTAGGGCGCGTCCAGCTCAAGGTTGCGGGCAATCTCGGCTTCCCAGCGCTCGCCATTGGCCAGCAGCTTGTCCTTGTCGTAGAACAGCTCCTCGCGGGTCTCGGTGGCGAATTCAAAATTCGGCCCCTCAACGATGGCGTCCACCGGGCAGGCTTCCTGACAGAAACCGCAGTAGATGCATTTGGTCATGTCGATGTCGTAGCGCGTGGTGCGGCGGCTGCCGTCCTCGCGCGGTTCGGCATCAATGGTGATGGCCTGCGCCGGGCAGATCGCCTCGCAGAGTTTGCAGGCAATGCAGCGTTCCTCGCCATTGGGATAACGGCGCAGCGCATGCTCACCGCGAAACCGCGGGCTGAGCGGGCCTTTTTCATGCGGGTAGTTCAGGGTCGCCTTGGGGGCGAAGAAATACTTCAGCCCCAGTTTGAACCCCTGCCACACGTCTTGCAGCAGGAAGTATTTGGCGGCGCGGGTGTAATCGATTTGGGTCATATCAGCCTCCTGTGCTCCAGCGGGCGAACGCCCCCCAGAACCAATCGAAACGTGCGGCAAAGGCCACGAAGACCACCCAGACCAGGCTGAACGGCAGGAAGACTTTCCAGCCCAGACGCATCAGCTGGTCGTAGCGGTAACGCGGGGTGATGGCTTTGACCATGGCGAAGAGGAAGAAGAAGAACGCCATCTTTGCGATCATCCACAGCGGGCTGTCCGGCAGGAACGGCACCGGCGACAGCCAGCCACCAAAGAACAGCAGCGAGGTGAGCGCGCACATCAGGAAGATGGCGATGTATTCACCGGCCATGAACAACAGGAACGGCGTCGAGGAGTATTCCACCTGATAGCCTGCCACCAGTTCCGATTCCGCCTCGGGCAGGTCGAACGGTGGGCGGTTGGTTTCCGCAAGGCAGGAGATGAAGAACAGGAACACCATCGGGAAATGCGGCAGCCAGTACCAGTTGAACAGGCCTGCATTGCCGTCCTGTGCCCGCACGATATCGCCAAAGTTCATGGAGCCCGTCGACAGGATCACACCAATGATGATGAGACCAATGGAGACCTCATAGGAGATCATCTGCGCCGCAGAGCGCAAGGAGCCAAGGAACGGGTATTTGGAGTTCGACGCCCAGCCGCCCATGATGACGCCGTAGACCTCAAGCGAGGAAACCGCGAACACATAGAGGATGGCGACATTGATGTCCGAGAGCACCCATGTGTCGTTGAACGGGATCACCGCCCAGGCGATCATCGCCAACACAAAGGAGGTGAGCGGCGCCATGATAAACACGGTCCGGTCAGAGCCAGCCGGGATGACCACCTCCTTGACCACGTATTTCAGCGCATCCGCGACGGTCTGCAACAGGCCATAGACGCCCACCACATTGGGACCGCGCCGCATCTGGACAGCCGCCCAGATTTTGCGGTCGCCGTAGACAAGGAACAGAAGCGAGATCATCACAAAGGCGACAACCGCCAGGGTCTGCGCCAGGATGATGACAGCAATGCCGCCTGGGGTGTTAAAGAATTCAGCCATGGGTCCTCACACCGTAGGTATTCCGTTTGCCTTGCAGTCCTGCACCACGACTTCGGCGTCGAGGGTGCGCAAACCGCGCGGTAAGGCTGGCGAGATGGTGTAGACCGCATCGGCCTTCCAAATACCAGCCTCTTGTTTCGTTTTTGTGCGCACATGACGCGCAAAGCCGTATCCCCGGATCAGCGCATATTGTGCTGCCGCGCAATCGGCATAATCGTTCAGATCCTCAAGCGCCCCGACCCGGTCCATGGTGACATGGAACTGCACCAGATCCCCATCGAGGAGGCTGGTGTCCACGCCCAGATAATCGGGCGCGGCGCGGCTCACCTCATCGCCCGACACATCCGTGCAGGCCATGAGGGCAAGCCCCGCGAGCGATATGAGCGCCGCCCGGATCACTCTGCCGCAATCGCCGTGTCGCGGCGCGCCTTGGCCTGAGCGGAGAGCTCCGCCATCAGCTGCGATGCGCGCGCAATCGGGTTGGTCAGGTAGAAGTCTTTAACCGCAGGCAGGAAATCCGCCTTGCCGAGTTTTTCAACCGGCAGCGCCTCGCCTTCATTGGCAACAACGCGATCGACCTTGGCCAGATGCGGGACGTCCTTGATCAGCGCCTTGCGCAGTTGCGCGAGGCTGTCATAGGGCAGTTTTGCATCGAGTTCCGCCGACAGCGCCCGCAGGATGGCCCAGTTTTCCTTGGCCTCACCGGGTGCAAAGCCTGCGCGCATGGCAAGCTGCGGACGGCCTTCGGTGTTCACAAAGAGGCCGTTTTCCTCGGTATAAGCCGCACCGGGCAGGATCACGTCGGCGCGGTGCGCACCACGGTCGCCATGGCTGCCCTGATAGATCACAAATGCGCCCGCATCGATTTCGACCTCATCGGCCCCGAGGTTGTAGATCACCTCCGCCCCGTCGATTGCAGCCGCCATGCCACCCTCGGTGACGGCCCCGACGTCCATGGCGCCCACACGAGCGGCGGCGCTGTGCAGGACCAAGAGCTTGCCCAGAGATTGCGCCTTGGCGAGAACCGCCAGACCGTCGGCTTCGCGCAGAGCGCCCTGCCCCACGATGACGATCGCATCTTCCGGGGCTGTCAGCCCGTCAAGCGCGGCGCGATCCGTTCCCACATGATCGTGATCATAGGTCAGATCTGCGGCCGGGCCGACCAGTTTGACATTGGCCCCCTTGAGCCACGCCTTGCGGATGCGGGCATTCAGGACCGGAGCCTCGTCGCGCGGGTTGGTGCCAATCAGGATGATGTCCTTGGCGGTGTCGATATCCTCGATGGTGGCGGTGCCGACATAGCCCGCGCGGTTGCCGATGGGCAGGCGCGCATTATCGGTGCGGCATTCGACCTTACCCTCAAGGCTCTCGATCAGGTTCTTCAGCGCATAGGCCGCCTCGACCGGGACCAGATCACCGATCAGGCCTGCGACTTTCTTGCCCTTCATCGCGGTGGCGACAGCCTCCAGCGCCTCGGGCCATGTGGCGGGCTTCAGCTTGCCATCCACGCGCACATAGGGGCGGTCCAGACGTTGGCGACGCAGACCATCCCAGACAAAACGGGTCTTGTCGGAGATCCATTCTTCGTTCACGCCATCATGGTTGCGCGGCAGGATCCGCATCACTTCGCGGCCCTTGGTGTCCACGCGGATGTTCGATCCCAGCGCGTCCATCACGTCGATGGTCTCGGTCTTGGTCAGCTCCCATGGACGCGCGGTAAACGCATAGGGTTTCGAGGTCAGCGCGCCGACCGGGCAAAGGTCGATAATGTTGCCCTGAAGGTTCGAGTCCAGCGTCTCGTTTAGGTAGGAGGTGATCTCCGCATCCTCGCCGCGTCCGGTCTGGCCCATCTGGGAAATGCCTGCGACCTCGGTGGTGAAGCGCACGCAACGGGTGCAGGAGATGCAGCGGGTCATTGCGGTGCCCACAAGCGGGCCGAGGTTCAGATCGTCCACCGCGCGCTTGGGCTCGCGGAAGCGCGAAAAATCAACGCCGTAGGCCATCGCCTGATCCTGCAGGTCGCATTCGCCGCCCTGATCGCAGATCGGGCAATCCAGCGGGTGGTTGATCAGGAGAAACTCCATCACCCCTTCGCGCGCCTTTTTCACCATCGGTGAATTGGTCTTCACCTGCGGCGCCTGGCCCTCGGGACCGGGGCGCAGATCGCGCACCTGCATCGCGCAGGAGGCGGCGGGCTTGGGCGGGCCGCCGACGACCTCCACAAGGCACATACGACAGTTGCCCGCAATCGAGAGACGCTCGTGGTAGCAGAAGCGCGGGATCTCGATCCCGGCCTGCTCGCAGGCCTGGATCAGGGTCATCGCCCCGTCGACTTCGATCTCGGTTCCGTCAATGTTGATCTTGCGGAGGTCAGACATGGTCTATTTCGCCCTCAGTAACACGCCGATCGCGCTGTTTTTCTCGATTTCCGCCAGCCCGTAGGCGCAGAATGTTTCTGGTTGGTCCAGATCGACCCCTGCCTGCCGCAGCAGGCGCTCGCCCTTGGCGCGCATCCGGGATTTTTCCTGGTCCGACTTGATGTAGGACTTGATTTCAGCGTCGCTGTAGCCAAGCGCATTGGCGCGGCTGCGGATCTGATAGAGCTGGTTCAGCCCTTTGAGCGTGCGCGGCGCGAGGCGATCACATTGATCGGCCACTTCGCTGGCCACGGCCACGGCAAACAGCGGATCCTCGATTTCCTGCACATCGCGCAACGACGGCCTGGCCTCGCCCGCGCTGGCACCAAAGGCCAGAAGCAGGGCCGCCAAAGCCGCCAGAGAGGTGGCCATCACGGCGGTGCGTGCCGGGGAAATGGCAATTGATTCAGACATGTCAGACTCCTTGGTGGTTCTGACAGAACCACAGGAGTGAGACGCGCTGTTATACAATAGCACCCCGCCGGACCGGCCATGATATGCCGACCTGCGCATCAAGACTCGCAACGTCCCGTATAGACCGCATCGCCCTTGTCGAGCTGGATATTGTAGTTGCCCTCGGCGTCCAGCGCGATGTTGGTCCAATCAAACCGCGAGGTGCCGAAGTTCACGATGCAATAGCGTTTGGCCTGGTGATCGGCAGCTGCCAGCGCCCCCCGCTGGGATTGCAGCGCATCACGCACCTCGATGCGAAAATCGGCGAGGGTCTCTCTCTTGTTGATCGCTTTGGCACTGGTGCGGAAGGCGATGCCGTCAAACCGCATGCGCTTGTCCTCGCGGGTCTTGCCACCACAGGCCGCAAGCCCCACCGAGGCCGCCAGTATCAGCGTTAAAGTAAAACGTGAGGTCATTATCATCTCTTCAGGTTATTCCGCTGCCATCACGCCGACGCGACCCGTTTTCTGAGCCTTGATGCGGTCTTCGATTTCTTCGCGGAAGTTGCGAATGAGACCCTGAATGGGCCAGGCAGCTGCATCACCCAATGCACAGATGGTGTGGCCTTCAACTTGTTTTGTGACATCCCAGAGCATGTCAATTTCTTCGAGTTCTGCTTCGCCCCGGACCAGACGATCCATGACGCGCATCATCCAGCCGGTGCCCTCACGGCACGGGGTACACTGGCCGCAGCTCTCGTGTTTGTAGAATTTGGACAGCCGCCAGATCGCCTTGATGATGTCGGTCTGTTTGTCCATCACGATCACCGCCGCGGTGCCAAGGCCGGAGCCCAGCTCGCCGCGCAGGTAATCAAAATCCATGATCGCGTCGCGCATTTTCTCGCCGCGCACACACGGCACGGAAGAACCGCCGGGGATCACCGCCAGCAGCTTGTCCCAGCCGCCGCGAATGCCGCCGCAGTGTTTGTCGATGAGTTCCTCAAAGGAAATGCTCATCGCTTCCTCGACGACGCAGGGGTTGTTGACGTGACCGGAGATCGCAAAGAGCTTGGTGCCCGCGTTGTTCTGACGGCCAAAGCCCGCAAACCACTCCGCCCCGCGCCGCAGGATGGTCGGCACCACGGCGATGGATTCCACATTGTTCACGGTGGTCGGGCAGCCATAAAGCCCCGCGCCTGCCGGGAACGGCGGCTTCATGCGCGGCATGCCTTTTTTGCCCTCAAGGCTCTCGATCAGGGCGGTTTCCTCGCCGCAGATATAGGCCCCTGCCCCGTGGTGCAGGAAGACGTCGAAATCCCAGCCGGAGCCTGCGGCGTTTTTGCCCAAAAGCCCCTTGTCGTAGCATTCGTCAATCGCCGCCTGCAGCGCCTCGCGCTCGCGGATATATTCGCCGCGCAGGTAGATGTAGCAGGTGTGTGCGTTCATCGCGAAGGATGCGATCAGCGCGCCCTCGATCAGCGTGTGCGGATCGTGGCGCATGATTTCGCGGTCTTTGCAGGTGCCGGGCTCGGACTCATCGGCGTTGATAACCAGATAGGCCGGACGCCCGTCGCTTTCCTTGGGCATGAAGGACCATTTGAGGCCGGTGGGGAAGCCCGCACCGCCGCGCCCGCGCAGGCCGGAATCCTTCATGGTCTGGATGATCCAGTCGCGCCCTTTTTCAATGAGGCCCGCCGTACCGTCCCAATGGCCACGCTTTTGTGCGCCCGCCAACGTGCGTTCGTGCATCCCGTAAAGGTTGGTAAAGATCCGGTCCTGATCCTTCAGCATGTGTGCCTACCTTTGACTGTTCTGACGCATGCGCCAGAGTTGAATGATGTTGACGCCCGCATAGATCATCGCCGCGAGAGCGGCGAAATCGAACAGCAGCGCATAGCGGCCCGGCAGGCCGATCGCGGGACCGATCAGAAGCGACAGGATCAGCCAGGCCACCATCGTGCCGGCGATCACCAGCGAGATGTGCCGCCCCTTGGCAGCAATGGCCTTATCCTGTTCGTCCTTCGTCATCGGGTCCAGTCATCCTTGACCACAGCGCACGGCCCCATGGCCGCGATCTGCGATTATGATTTGTCTTTGTAACGGCCGTCTGTCTTGGCCGATTTGGCAAACTCGGTCTCTTCACCCGCTGCCAGTTTCTTGGATTGGTCGATCCAGCCGTCACGTTCGATGCGGCCTTTGAACTTCAGGCGCGCATCCACCCAGGCCACCTCGGCCTCGGTCCATTTGGCGATCTGGTCGAAGTGGAAAAAGCCCAGCTCATTCAGCGTCTGTTCAAGCTTCGGCCCCACCCCTTTGAGGAGTTTGAGGTCGTCCGCCCCGCCCTCGCGCGCCGCGGTCAGCGTCTCGGGCTCTTTTTCCTCGACCGCATCTGCCGCATCCGCCTTGGGCTCTGTCTTCGGCTCCGTCACCTTTGCGGCGGCGGCCTCGGGCTGTGCCGGGGTGGCGGCGTCGGATTTCTTTGCCGGAGGCTTGGAGGGCGTCTCTGCCTTGGCCGCTTCCGCCTGCTTGGCGGCGGGTTTCGGACGCTCCGGTGCTGCCGGAGTGGGCTCTGCCGCTGCACGCCCCGCAACCACGCCATCCTTGCCGACCCAAGGGGTCAGCAGCGGTACTTCATCGCCCTGAATGCGCTTCACACCGTCGCCAAGCTCGGTCGCAAGTTCGGCAGACGCGTTATACTGCGGCTTGTCCGCCTCATAATCCTTGAGCGAGGTAAGACCGGATTTCGGCTCCGCCGCGTAACGGCCATTTTGCGGGCCCGGCACCACGTCCTTGCCAGCGGCCAGATCGTCGATCAGCTTGGTAAAGCTCGCGGCGGTCAGATCCTCGTAGTAGTCCTTGCCGATCTGCGCCATCGGCGCATTGGTGCAGGACCCGAGGCATTCCACCTCTTCCCAGGAAAACTTGCCATCCTCGGACACGGTATGCGGCTTGGGCGCGATCTTGTCCTTGCAGACCGCAATCAGATCCTCCGCCTCGCAGATCATGCAGGAGGTGGTGCCACAAACCTGGATATGTGCAACAGAGCCGGTCGGTTGCAGCTGGAACATGAAGTAGAAGGAGGCCACCTCCAGCACGCGGATATAGGCCATGCCGAGCATATCGGCGACATATTCGATCGCCGGCTTGGTGATCCAGCCTTCCTGTTCCTGCGCGCGCCACAGGATCGGGATCACCGCCGAGGCCTGACGGCCTTCGGGGTATTTGGTCATTTGCGCCTCTGCCCAGGCCTGGTTGGCCGGGGTGAAGGCAAAACTATCGGGTTGTTCGGAATGCAGACGACGGAGCATTAGCGGTCAATCTCTCCAAAAACGATGTCCATGGTGCCGATGATGGCCGCGACGTCGGCGAGCTGGTGGCCCTTGGCGACGTGGTCCATCGCCTGCAAATGCAGGAAGCCCGGCGCGCGCAGCTTGGCGCGGTAGGGTTTGTTGGTGCCATCCGCCACCAGATAGACCCCGAATTCGCCCTTGGGCGCCTCGACCGCGGCGTAGACCTCGCCCTCGGGGACGTGGAAGCCTTCGGTATAGAGCTTGAAGTGGTGGATCAGGCTCTCCATCGAGGTTTTCATGTCGGTGCGCTTGGGCGGGCTGATCTTGCCGCGCGCCATCACGTCGCCGGTGGCCTCGCGCAGCTTGTGGATCGCCTGACGGATGATCGACAGCGACTGGCGCATCTCTTCCATCCGGACAAGGTAACGGTCGTAGCAGTCGCCGTTCTTGCCCACCGGGATCTGAAAGTCGAACTCGTCGTAGCATTCATAGGGCTGCGCACGGCGCAAATCCCACGCCAGGCCGGAGCCACGCACCATGACGCCGGAGAACCCGTATTGCTGGATCTCCTCCTCGGTGACGACACCGATGTCGCAGTTGCGCTGCTTGAAGATGCGGTTCTCGGTCAGCAGCCCGTCGATGTCGTCCATCACGGCGGGGAATTCGATCGCCCATTCCTCGATATCGTCGAGCAGTTCATCCGGCAGGTCCTGATGCACACCACCGGGGCGGAAGTAAGCCGCGTGCAGACGTGCACCACACGCCCGCTCGTAGAAGATCATCAGCTTTTCGCGTTCTTCAAAGCCCCAGAGCGGCGGCGTCAGCGCGCCCACGTCCATCGCCTGCGTGGTGACGTTCAGCAGGTGATTGAGGATGCGGCCAATTTCCGAATAGAGCACCCGGATGAGCTGGGCGCGGCGCGGCACCTCAACCCCGGTGAGTTTCTCGATCGCCAGACACCATGCGTGCTCCTGGTTCATCGGCGCCACATAATCGAGGCGGTCGAAATACGGCAGGTTCTGCAGGTAGGTGCGGCTCTCCATCAGCTTTTCGGTGCCGCGGTGCAAGAGGCCGATATGCGGGTCGCAGCGTTCCACGATCTCGCCGTCCAGTTCCAGCACAAGACGCAAAACGCCGTGGGCCGCCGGGTGTTGCGGGCCGAAGTTGATGTTGAAGTTACGGATCTTCTGCTCGCCCGTCTGGGCGTCGTCGAAACCTTTGGAGCCGTCCATCATTTCGCCCCCTCTTTCTCGTCACCGGGCAGGATGTAGTCGGCACCCTCCCATGGGCTCATGAAGTCAAACTGGCGGTATTCCTGAACCAGTTTCACCGGCTCGTAGACCACGCGCTTTTGCGCCTCGTCATAGCGGACTTCGGTGTAGCCGGTGGTCGGGAAATCCTTGCGCAGCGGGTGGCCGCGAAAGCCGTAGTCGGTCAGCAGGCGGCGCAGGTCCGGGTGGCCTGTGAACAGGATGCCGAACATGTCAAAGACTTCGCGCTCGAACCAGTTGGCGGAGGGGTGCACATCCACGATGGAGGGCACCATGTCCTCTTCGCGCACCGCAACCCGCAGGCGGATGCGGTGGTTCTGGTACATCGACAGCAGGTGATACACCACGTCAAAGCGCTTGGTGCGCTCGGGGTAATCGACGGCGGTGATGTCAACCAAGGTGGAGAACCGGCAGGCGCTGTCAACGCGCAGGAACTCCACAAGACCTGCGATATTGGCCGGTTTCACGTCGATATTCAGCTCGCCATGCGCGATGTCCCAGGACAACACGCACTCGGGGCGCTTGGCTTCGATCTGATGGCCAAGGTCTTGCAATGCTTCAATCATCTGTGTCTCCTGCCCTTAGCGCACAAGGGTGCCGGTGCGGCGGATCTTGCGCTGCAGTTGCATCAGCCCATAAAGCAGCGCCTCTGCGGTGGGCGGGCAGCCGGGCACGTAGATGTCGACCGGCACGATCCGGTCACAGCCGCGCACGACGGAATAGCTGTAGTGATAATAGCCACCGCCATTGGCGCAGGACCCCATCGAGATCACGTAGCGCGGCTCTGGCATCTGGTCGTAGACCTTGCGCAGCGCCGGGGCCATTTTGTTGGTGAGGGTGCCCGCAACGATCATCACATCCGATTGACGCGGGCTCGCGCGCGGCGCGATGCCAAAGCGTTCGGCGTCATAGCGGGGCATAGACGTATGCATCATCTCAACCGCGCAGCAGGCCAGACCAAAGGTCATCCAGTGCAGCGAACCGGTGCGCGCCCAGTTGATGATGTCCTCGGCAGAGGTCAGCAGAAACCCTTTGTCCTGCAATTCCGCATTGAGGGCCTGGGTGACCATTTCCTTGTCGACACCCGCGGTGTTCGCGCCAGCTGTCACTCCCATTCCAATGCCCCCTTCTTCCATTCGTAGGCAAAGCCGATCGTCAGCACGCCCAGGAACACCATCATGGACCAGAAGCCGGTATCGCTGATGTCCTTAAAGCCGACGGCCCAGGGAAACAGGAAGGCAATCTCCAGATCGAAGATGATGAACAGGATCGAGACCAGATAAAAGCGCACGTCGAACTTCATGCGGGCGTCATCGAATGCGTTGAAACCGCACTCGTAGGCGCTGACTTTTTCCGGGTCGGGATTGCGCACCGCAACAACAACGGCAGCAAGAATAAGCACGAGACCAAGGCCGATGGCGACGGCCAAAAACACCAGAATGGGCAGGTATTCCCGCAACATCTCTTCCACGAGTGGCTCCTTTCCGCGCACACGGCAAGATCTGCTCGTGCACCGTCAATTGGCGTGTTGACTTGGGCCGTTACTACTCCCGTCCCCCTACACCGTCAACCAAGGGGAAGTTAATGTGAAAAGCTTTCTCGACCAGACCGGCAGACACGCAACAACGCCTTAAAAACTGATGGTTTTTGTCGGAATTTAGCGCGCGACAAGTTGGTGCGGACCGGCCCGGCCAAAGCGGCGGGAAACCCCTTATTTGCTACGCCAGGCGGGGGCGCGTTTTTCAAAAAACGCGTTGATGCCGTCCACGGCCTCGGGGCTTTCCCAGCGGTCCACAAGGGCCGAAATGGTAAAATCAATCACGGATTTATCGATCTGCGGACCCAGGGCGCGCGCCAGTGCCTTGGCGTCAGCGACCGCGCCCGGCGCACAATCAAGGTATGGCACCACTTCTGCCTCGACCGCGGCGTCGAGTGAGTCGGCTGGAACCACCCGGGCCAGAAGCCCCAGCTCCACCGCTTCCGACGCGTCAAAGAGCCGCGCCGACATGAACACGCGCCGCGCGCGCGCCTCACCCATGCGGGCGATGACATAGGGGCCGATGGTGGCGGGGATCAGGCCGAGCCTGGTCTCGGTGAGGCCCATCCTGAGGCTGTCGACGCCGATCGCCACATCACAGACCGAGGCCATGCCCACGCCACCGCCAAACGCGTTGCCCTGTAGCCGCCCGATCAAGGGCTGCGGCAAGGTGTTCAGAAGGTTCAGCATGTCCGCCAGCACCCGCGCCTCGCGGGCGCGGGTCTCGGCATCCGCATCCATCTGCGCCTGCATCCACGCCAGATCGCCCCCGGCGCAGAAGCTTTTTCCCGCGCCGGTCAAGACCACCACACGCACGCTTCGGTCCGCAGCCAGCGCGCGCGCTGCATCCTGCAATTCCTGCAGCATCTGCCCCGACATGGCGTTGTGCTTTTCGGGACGGTTGAGCGTCAGGGTCGCCACGCCGCGATCATCGCGTGTGAGCGTTAGCGTGTCATACATGGCCAAAGGGTCCTTATTGTGATGAAGTATCAGGCATCGGCGGCAACGGGACGCAGAGCGCGCGCCATGGCGGCGGCCTCCTCCAGGACATCGCCATCCAGCCCAGTGTCATAGCCCAGCCGGGTCAGGTGTTCGTGCACGACCTCGGTGGCGACATTGCCCGCCGCACCGGGCGCATAGGGGCAACCGCCAAGCCCGCCCACGGCGGCATCAAACACCCGCACGCCCAGCGCCAGCGAGGCGTCGATATTGTCCACCGCCCGGCCTGCGGTGTCGTGGTAATGCCCCGCAAGCCGCGTCACTGGCACGGCGTCTTTGACCGCAATCAGCATCTTGGCGATCTTGTCGGGTGTGGCCTTGCCGATGGTGTCGCCCAGCGAGATCTCATAGCAGCCCATCGAGAACAGCCGATCCGCGACCTCGGCCACTTTGTCGGGGGCGACAGAGCCATCATAGGGGCAGTCGGTCACGCAGGAGACATAACCCCGCACCGGCAGGTCAATATGGCGCGCGGCCTCCAGAATGGGGGCAAAGCGTTCAATACTCTCGGCAATCGAGGCATTGATATTAGCCTGTGAAAACCCCTCGGATGCGGAGGCAAAGATGGCGATTTCATCGGCGCGCGCGGCCAGCGCGTCCTCATAGCCCCGCATATTCGGGGTGAGCGCCGCATAGCGCACGCCTTTGGCCTTGGTGATCCCGGCCAGCACCTCGGCGCTACCGGCCATCTGCGGCACCCATTTCGGAGACACGAAACTCGCCACCTCGATCCGGGAAAAGCCTGCGCGGCTGAGGCAATCCACCAGCGCCACCTTGTCGGCGACGGGGATGTCGCGCTTTTCGTTTTGCAGCCCGTCGCGTGGGCCCACCTCAAAGATCTCGACGCGGTCTTTCATGGGTTTTGCTCCTCCCGGTTCATGGGCGCGGCTCAGGCGTCTTCCTCCAGCCGGACCAGCGCTGCTCCAGCCTCCACCTGATCGCCGGCTTGCGCAAGAACTTCTGCAACCACACCGTCCCGGGCGGCCAGCAAAGAGTGCTCCATTTTCATCGCCTCCAGGATGGCGAGCCGGTCGCCTTCCTTGACGGTGGCGCCCGCCTCCGCAAAGACCGCCTTGACCAGGCCCGGCATCGGGGCCTCGATCAGGTTACCATCCCCGGCGGCCCCGGCGGCGCGCTCCAGCGGGTCGATCACCGTAAAGCTCAGCCCGTAGTGATCAAACACCGTGATCGTGTCGCCGCAGATCGACAGGGGCGGCAGGGGCATGCTGCCGATCACCCAGCCTGAGGCCATGCGGTTCACGGCGATATGCGCGCCCTCGATCGTCCAATCCTGACGGTCGGGGCCGTTGACCTCGACGGTGGCCTCGAACCGCTCGCCCTGCCATTCCAGCGTGACGGAGCGGTGCAGGTCGGCCCACAGCGTAAAGCCCATCTCGGGGCGCGCCTCGATCAGATCAAGCGCGGCCATTGCAGCGGCGGCCTTATGCTCGGGCTTGGCGACTGGAGCTGCCGCGAGTGTGCCGAGATCCCGCGCGATCAGGCCTGTGTCCACGTCGCCCGCAGCAAAGCCCGCGTGACGGGTCAGTGCGCCAAGGAAGGCAAGGTTGGTGACAGTTCCGGCAACCTCGGTCCGCGCGAGCGCGTCATCCAGCTGGCGCAGCGCGGCGGCGCGGGAGGGGCCGTGCACGATCACCTTCGAGATCATCGGATCATACCACGGGCTGATGGTGTCCCCTGCCCTAACCCCGCTGTCGGCGCGCACACCTTCAGGAAAGGCAAGATGCGAAAGCGTGCCAGTGGCGGGCAAAAAGCCCTTGGGCACGTCCTCGGCATAAAGCCGTGCCTCAAAGGCGTGGCCGGTGATGGTGAGCTCGTCCTGCTGCATGGGCAGCCCTTCGCCAGAAGCGACGCGCAATTGCCATTCCACCAGATCGACGCCAGTGATGAGTTCCGTGACCGGATGCTCGACCTGCAAACGGGTGTTCATCTCCATGAACCAGAACCCGTCCGCACGCAGCCCGTCCGAGCCGTCCACGATGAACTCCACCGTGCCCGCGCCCGCATAGCCGATCGCCTCGGCGGCGCGCACGGCGGCCTGCCCCATGGCGGCGCGCATCTCTTCGGTCATGCCGGGGGCCGGCGCTTCTTCGATCACCTTTTGGTGGCGGCGTTGCAGCGAACAGTCGCGTTCAAACAGATGCACCGCCGATGTGCCGTCGCCAAAGACCTGCACCTCGATATGGCGCGGTTTCTGGATGTATTTTTCAATCAGCACCGCCGGGTTGCCAAAGGACGTGGTGGCCTCGCCCTGCGCCGAGGCGAGCGCATCGTTGAAATCCCTGGGGTCCTCGACCAGCCGCATGCCCTTGCCACCGCCGCCCGCGACCGCTTTGATCAGGACCGGGTAGCCAATGCTCTTGGCCTGTTCGGCGAGGAAGCCTGCGTCCTGAGTGTCGCCGTGATAACCCGGAACCACCGGAACGCCCGCCTCTTCCATCAGCGCCTTGGCGGCGTCCTTGAGGCCCATCTTGCGGATCGCACTGGCAGAGGGGCCGATGAAGGCGAGACCCTCTGACTCGACCTTTTCCACGAAATCGGGGTTTTCCGACAGAAACCCATAGCCCGGATGTATGCCTTGCGCGCCGGTGGCTTTGGCGGCGGCGAGGATCTCGTCCTGCAGCAGGTAGCTATCCGCCGGGGCAGGTCCATGACCGATATGGACAGCCTCATCCGCAAGGGCCACATGTTTGGCGTCTCGGTCGGCATCGGAGTAGACGGCGACGGTGCGTACACCCAGACGACGGGCGGTTTCCATCACCCGGCATGCAATTTCGCCACGGTTGGCAATCAGGATCTTGTTGAACATCTTGCGGTGCTCCTTTTGAGGGACCGTCGCGGCCGGGGGCTCTGCCCCCGGACCCCCGGGATATTTGAGGTTAGAAGAGGTTACATGCGGAACACGCCAAAGCGCGTGTCCTCGATGGGGGCGTTGAGGGCGGCGCTGAGCGACAGTGACAGCACATCGCGGCTTTTGCGTGGGTCAATAATGCCGTCATCCCAAAGCCGCGCGGAGGCATAGAGCGGGTGGCTTTGTTCGGCGAACATGTCGATGGTGGGCTGCTTGAACTGCGCTTCTTCTTCAGCGGACCATGTGCCGCCCTGGCGTTCGATCGCATCGCGTTTGACCGTGGCCAGAACGCCCGCCGCCTGCTCGCCGCCCATCACGGAGATGCGCGAATTGGGCCATGTCCAGAGGAACCGGGGCGAATAGGCCCGCCCCGCCATGCCGTAGTTGCCCGCGCCAAAGGAGCCGCCCACCAGCATGGTGATCTTGGGCAGATTTGTGGAGGCCACCGCCGTCACCATCTTGGCCCCATGGCGGGCGATGCCCTCGTTCTCATACCTGCGGCCCACCATGAAGCCGGTGATGTTTTGCAGGAAGACCAGCGGGATCTTGCGCTGGCTGCAGAGTTCCACGAAATGCGCGCCCTTTTGCGCGGCTTCTGAAAAGAGCACGCCGTTGTTGGCGATGATGCCGATGGGGCAGCCCTTGAGGTGGGCAAAGCCGGTGACCAGCGTTTCTCCAAAGCGGGGTTTGAATTCATCAAAGCGCGAGCCATCGACGAGACGCGCGATCACCTCGCGGATGTCATAGGGCGTGCGCAGATCGCCCGGCACCACGCCGAGGATCTCCTCGGGGTCATAGGCGGGTTCTTCCGGGCTCTGCCAGTTCACGCCCTGTGGTTTGGTGCGATTGAGATGACTGACCGCGCGCCGCGCGAGGGCCAGCGCATGGGCGTCATCCTCAGCGAGGTAGTCCGCCACGCCTGACAAACGCGTGTGTACATCGCCGCCGCCCAGATCCTCGGCCGAGACGACCTCGCCCGTGGCGGCCTTCACCAGCGGCGGGCCTGCAAGGAAGATGGTGCCCTGCTCCTTAACGATGATGGTGACGTCGGACATTGCCGGCACATAAGCACCACCTGCGGTACAGGAGCCCATGACCACGGCGATCTGCGGAATGCCCTTCGCGGACATCCGCGCCTGATTGTAAAAGATGCGGCCAAAGTGGTCGCGGTCGGGAAAGACCTCATCCTGCTGCGGCAGGTTGGCGCCGCCACTGTCCACCAGATAAACGCAGGGGAGGTTGTTTTCCTCGGCAATCTCTTGGGCGCGCAGGTGTTTTTTCACCGTCATCGGGAAATAGGTGCCGCCCTTCACGGTGGCGTCGTTGCAGACCACCATGACTTCCTGACCGTGGACACGCCCGATGCCTGCGATCACGCCTGCCGCCGGGGCTGCGCCATCATACATGCCATGGGCCGCCGTCGCGCCGACCTCCAAAAAGGGCGAGCCGGGATCAAGCAAGTTCGCCACCCGGCGGCGCGGCAGCATCTTGCCGCGGCTTTCATGACGGGCACGGGATTTCTCGCCCCCGCCCAAGCGCGCGGCCTCGGCGGCCTCGCTGATCTCGGCCAGGGCGGAGAGATGAGCAGCTTTGTTTGCCTTGAAACCTTCAGAGGAAGGCATTGCCTTGGATTGGAGTTTCATTGGATCAGTCCTCCACTTCCGCCGCCGCGCGGCGTTTCAATTCTTTGCGGATCACCTTGCCCGTAACCGTCATCGGCAGGGCCTCCAGAAAGGCGATCTCGCGGGGATAGGAATAGCTGGCAAGGCGCTCTTTGACGTAATCTTGCAGCTCTTTTTCGTTCGGGGCGTGGTCCGGCTTCAGCACCACATAGGCCTTGACGATCTCGGTGCGCAGGGCGTCGGGCTTGCCCACCACACCGACGGTGGCAATGGCCGGGTGGGTCAGCAGGCAATCCTCGATCTCGGAGGGGCCGATGCGGTAACCGGCAGAGGTGATCACGTCATCCTCACGCCCCACAAAGCGCAGATAGCCCTGCTCCCAAATGCCGCGATCCCCGGTCACCAGCCAGTCGCCGTGAAACTTCTCGGCGGTGGCGTCGGGGCGGTTCCAGTATTCCAGCATCATGGACCCGGAACCACGGCGCACCGCCACATCGCCTTCCTCACGCGTGGGCTGGCCGTCTGCGTCGATCACATCGACCACATGCCCCGGCACCGGTTTCCCGATGCAGCCGGGGCGCACGGGGAAATCTGCGCCACAGGAGGACACCGTCATATTGCATTCGGTCTGGCCGTAGAATTCGTTGATGGTGACGCCCAGGTGACGCTGGCCCCAAGCGAGCATCTCCGCGCCCAGGGGCTCTCCGCCGGAGGCCACGGAACGCAAGGCCCGAAGCCCCTGCCCCGCCGCTTTCAGCATGCGCAGGGCGGTGGGCGGAAAGAAGACGTTGCGCACCTCGCCCAAGCGGATCACCTCGGCGCAGGTGTCTGGCGTGAACTTATCAAGCCGCGCGGCCACCACCGGTACGCCCAGCGCAAGCCCCGGCATGGCGACGTCGAAGAGCCCGCCGATCCACGCCCAATCCGCAGGCGTCCAGAGACAATCACCGGGCTGGCCCAGATGGTCGTGACTGATCGACACGCCCGGTAGGTGCCCTGTCAGCATCCGGTGCCCGTGCAAGGCTCCCTTGGGTTTGCCGGTGGTGCCGGAGGTATAGATAATGACCGCCGGGTCCTCAGGACCAGTATCGGCAAAGGGCACCGGATCGCCCTCGACGCCAATCTCTGCGGCGATCAGCGGCTCGGCCAGATTGCCAAGCTGTGCCGCGCCCTCCCGGTCGGTCAGCACATATTGCGCGCCCGCGTCCTCGACCCGGTTGGCAAGCGCATCGTGCTGGAACAGTTTAAAGAGCGGCACGGAAATGGCGCCGATCTTCCAGATCGCCAGATGCGCCGCCGCACACCACGGCGACTGAGACAGGAGCACGCCAACCCGATCACCGGGAGCGACACGTTGCACCAATGCGCGCGCCAGACCATCGACCATCACGGCCAGATCACCATGGCTCACATCACGACGCGTCCCGGAGGTTAGGTCTATAATCGCCAGTTTATCACCCGCGTGATCCATCGCCTGTGCGGCCATATTGAGCCGCTCAGGAATGTCCCAAGCGCCTGCCTCTGTCAGCCCCGGAATGATGCGTCTCTCGGTCATGTTTAACCCTGCACGTAGCGCATAGCTGATATGCGGTTTTCCCCAGTCTTTCCAAAGGGAAAGGCAGGGGCAATTTGATCTGGATCAGAGATGTCGCGCGCCGGACGTGGCACTGTCGCGGCGTACTGATTGAAGAAGGGATTTCCCCCATGAAAACTCTGGTTTCCGCCCTCGCACTGGGCGTTGCCGCGTCGAGCTTTGCCGCCCCTGCCATGGCCCAATCGCAGGGCGACTGGACCTTTGGTGTCGGGATCATCAACGTGAACCCCAAATCCGACAATGGCACCCTCGCCGGTGCTGCGGCCACGATTGACGACGACACCCAACTGTCGCTCACGGCGGAGTATTTCATCCGCGACAACCTCGGCATCGAGTTGCTGGCGGCGTCGCCGTTCGAACATGACATCGCGCTTGGCGGCAGCAATGTCGGCTCCACCAAGCACCTGCCGCCGACCCTGTCGATGGTCTATCACATCCCCACCAACGGCAAGATCACGCCTTTTGTTGGGCTGGGTGTGAACTACACCACCTTCTTCTCCGAAGAGACCCCGCTGGGGCGTCTGGATCTGGACAACAGCTTTGGTCTCGCCGCGACCGTGGGCGCGGACTGGAAGATCTCCGAGCAGGGCGCGCTGCGTCTGAACGTGCGCTACATGGATATCGACGCCGACGCCAAGCTGAACGGCGCCTCCATCGGCACCGCCGAGATTGATCCGATCACTGTGGGTGTCTCTTACGTGCACCGCTTCTGATCCTTTGCAGTTGCCGGGTGGGCGCGGCCCGCCCGGCGATTTTCGATCCAAGTGGCGTCGCCTGCCTGCGGCGCCTTTTTTCGTTCCCGCTTCGGACCCGTCTGGCGCTTTGCCCAACGCCGTCCGGCTCTGTCCAATGTGCCGTCAGGCCTGCGGCGTGGCAGGTGGTGTCTGCCCCGGCGCCTCCAGGTCGATCAGCCCGCCCAACCAGTTGACCGTGTAGCGAAATCCGGCATCAGACGCGGATCCCTCCGGGCGGCATGTAATCACCAGCCAGGCCCAGATCCCCTCGGCCGGTCGCGCCGCGCAGTCGCTGATCCGCGCTATCCCGGCCCCACCGGAGGCCGCGTGATCGGCAAGGTATTGTTGCGCGTAGAGCGTGATCACATCGGACTCGGTGATGCCTTGCCGCATGATGCCATAGCGAAACCCGATCCCGGCCAGCACCACCGCCAGCACCGCAATCGGGATCCAGTAGGCGATCCGCATCAGCTCATATGCGACATCAGTTCGCGCCCGATCAGCATGCGCCGGATTTCCGATGTGCCCGCGCCGATCTCCATCAGCTTGGCATCGCGGAAGATCCGACCCACCGGGTTGTCGCTCAGATAGCCCGCCCCGCCAAAGGCCTGCACCGCCTGATGCGCCTGCGTCATCGCCACCTCGGAGGCGTAGAGACAGCAGGCCGCCGCATCCTGACGGGTCACCGTGCCCTTGTCGCAGGCCTTGGCGACCTCATAGACATAGGCGCGCGCGGTGTTCATCGCGGTGTACATATCGGCGATTTTGCCCTGCATCAGCTGGAAGTTCCCGATGGGTTGGCCGAACTGTTTGCGCTCGGCCATATAGGGCATCATCTCATCCATGCAGGAGGCCATGATCCCGGTGCCGATGCCGGCCAGCACCACGCGTTCGTAATCCAGACCGGACATCAGAACGCGCACGCCCTTGCCCTCCTCGCCCAGCACGTTTTCGAACGGCACTTCGACGTCTTCGAACACCAGCTCGGCGGTGTTCGACCCGCGCATGCCGAGCTTGTCGAAATGCTTGGAGGTGGAGAACCCCTTGAATTCCTTCTCGATCAGGAAGGCGGTGATGCCTTTAGAGCCCGCCTCTGGATCGGTCTTGGCATAGACCACCAGCGTGTCGGCGTCAGGACCGTTGGTGATCCAGTATTTGTTGCCGTTCAGAACATAGCGGTCATTGCGCTTTTCGGCACGCAGCGACATCGACACAACGTCGGAACCCGCCCCGGCCTCGGACATTGCCAGCGCGCCCACATGGTCGCCGGAAATCAGACGCGGCAGGTATTTTGCCTTTTGCTCGGCATTGCCGTTGAGCTTGATCTGGTTGACACAGAGGTTGGAATGCGCGCCGTAAGACAGCGACACCGAAGCCGAGGCCCGCGCGATTTCCTCGACCGCGACGGTATGCGCCAGATAGGACATGCCCGCACCGCCATATTCCTCATCCACGGTGATCCCCAGAAGGCCCAGCTCGCCCATCTCTGTCCAGAGGTCGGCGGGGAATTCATTCTTCTGATCGATCTCCTGCGCCATCGGCTTGACGCGCTCTTGCGCCCAGCGGTGCACCATGTCGCGCAGGGCGTTCACGTCCTCGCCTAGATCGAATGTCATGCTTGCGTTGAACATTTGCGCGTCTCCTCCCGAGCCAGTCGCGTTCGAGTCACTCTGATTATCTGAACACTTGTTCATTTATTGGCAAATAGGATCCCATTCGTCAAGTCCAGTGATGTGTGCAGTCTCGGGGTGGCTCCCGCCCGTCCCCTCTGCATGATACATGCATCCGGTCCAGTTGGGCCGAGCGCGCCCGCACCCAGGGTGCGGGCGCGCTCCACCGCGATTTGCACAGCAAAGCGCAAAACCTCACCTGCGTCGCGCTCCGTCAGGAGGGCGACACCGCTAAGGTCCTCTTCAATCAGGAATGTGACCGTCTGGCGTGTCAGCCGCCGGCCTGCCAGACGGCACTGACCTCGGCGCGGATGATGCGGGCAATCAGATCGCAATCCTCCAGGCTGAAGGTCAGCGGCACCCGCATGTCGATGATGCCGGCAAGGATGCGGTCGCTCTCGGGCAGGCTTTGTGCCGGTGCGTAGCGCCAGCTGTCATAGCGCGACGTAAACGCCACCGGCTCCGCGCCACCGAACCATTTCAGCTCGACCCCACGCGCCGCACACCGAGACAGCACCGCCTGAACCGCCTCGGCGGACCAGTCAAGCAGCAGGAACTGGATCGAGGAGCCCACATAGGTCTCCGCCTCGGGCCGCTCGACCACCGTCAGACCCGGCGTGTCGCGCAAACCTGCCTCCAACCTGCGATAGCGGTCGTTCCAGCGCGCCACCTGGGTGTCGAGATCGCGCAGTTGCGGCCGCAGGATGGCGGCGCGCAGGTTGTCCATACGACCAGAAATATTCGGCGTCTCGTATTTGACGCGCTCAAACACCTCGGGCGCAGGCGCGGCCAGGTGGCGGGAATAGAGCATGTAGGACCCCGACAGCATGATCGCGCGCGCAGCAACCTCCTCATCGTCGGTGATCAGCAGGCCTCCCTCGCCGGAATTCACATGTTTGTAGGTCTGGCAGGAATAACAACCGATCCGCCCGTGCCGCCCCGACGGCGCGCCGTTCCAGGCCGCCCCCATCGTGTGGGCGCAATCCTCGATCACCGTCACACCCGCGCCATCGCAGATCTGCATCAGACGGTCCATGTCGCACAAATGGCCGCGCATATGGCTCAGCATCAGGACCTTGGCGGTGCCCAGTTTGGTCTCAAGGTCCTCAAGATCGATGGTCAGTGCCTCGGTCACGCCGACAAACACTGGCTCTGCCCCCACCGACGCAATGGCCCCCGGCACCGGCGCCAGCGTGAAGGCATTGGTCAGCACCTTGTCCCCGTGCCCCACCCCCAGCGCCCGCAGTGCCGTCGCCAGAGCATAGCCGCCCGAAGCCACCGCAAGGCAGTATTTGGCCCCCATCTGCGCGGCAAACTCCTGCTCCAGCAGCGCCACTTCGCCCGCTTCGTCGCCCGCGAGGTTATATCGGTGGATACGCCCATGCTGCATCACCTCCAGCGCCGCCGCGATGGCCGCATCCGGAAGGGGTTCCTGCTGGGTGAAATTGCCTGTGAAACGCTCTGTCATGGGCAAAGTCATGCGCCGCCGCAGGTGCAAGGTCAAGAGCGTCACCCCACCGGCCAGGCCTGGACATCAAGAGCCGCGCGCGGGCCCACGTCCGGAACAGGCAGGAAAATGTCGCGGAGCGAACAGTGCGCCCCGCCCAGAGAGCGCAGGCTTGCTCCATGTCACAGAACACCTCCGCGCCTCTCGCCTGGGTTCAGAACCTGACCCTCGATGCTATCCCGCCCGCGGTGCAGCAGCAGGTCAAATTGTCGCTGCTGGATACGCTCGGCATCGCGCTGGGCGGGCTGTCGATGCGGGCCAGTCAGCTCTCGCGCGATTTTGCCGCGACCGCGATGCCGGGCGCGCTGCCGATGCTGTTCGACGGCCGGCCTGTGTCGCTGCCGGGCTGGGCGCTCGCCGCCGGCATGACCATCGATGCACTGGATGGGCACGATGGCTTCAACCCGGCCAAGGGGCATATCGCGGCACCGATGATGCCGGTGGCCCTGGCCTTTGCCCACGCACATGAGGCCGATGGGGCTGCGCTTTTGCGGGCGCTGGTGGCGGGCTATGAGTTTGGCGCCCGCGCCGCCATGGCCCAGCACGGAACAACCCCGGACTACCACACATCGGGCAGCTGGGGGGCGGTCACCGGCGCGCTTGTGGGGGCAGAGCTGGCGGGCCTGCCCCCGGCAACCACGCGCCACGCCCTCGGCATTGCCGAATATCACGGCCCGCGCAGCCAGATGATGCGCTGTATCGACCACCCCACGATGGTCAAGGATGGCGCCGGCTGGGGCGCCATGTGCGGGGCATCGGCGGTGATGCTGGCAGAGGCGGGGTTTACCGGCGCCCCGGCGCTCACGGTCGAAGAGGCCCCCGCCTACTGGGCCGATCTCGGCCAGCGCTGGTACGCGCTGGAGCAGTATTACAAACCCTACCCGGTGTGTCGCTGGGCGCAGGCCCCGGTCGAAGCCGTGCTGCATCTGCGCCGCACCCATGGGCTGACAGCGGATCAGGTCCAGCGGATCGAGGTCACCACCTTTCATGAAAGCCTGCGCCTCGCCACAGACGCCCCAACCTCCACGGAGGCGGCGCAATATTCGACCTCCTTCCCCTGCGCGGTGGCGCTGGTACATGGGGATGTCCGTCCGGAGCATCTTGTCGGGGACGCCCTGCACGATCCGGAGGTCCTGCGCTTGTCGCGCGCCCTGATCATGCAGGAAAGCGACGCCGCCAATGCCGCCTTCCCGCTGCGCCGCTTCGCCACGGTGGAGGTGATGCTTTTGGATGGGACCCGGCTGCGCAGCCCCCGGATGGAGCCGCGCTGGGACCACACTGCCCCGCCGACAACCGCCGAGCTTCACGCCAAATTCCACGCGCTGGCTGATCCGGTGCTGGGGCAACGCAGCGCAACCGAGCTGGCGCAGATCATCGACACGCTGGAACACGGCCCGCTGGAGCGCCTGTGGCAGATTCTGCTCTGCGCCCCTTGATCGCTGGCGTCGGGTACTCGCAGGCTGCACTTCGGCTTTTCTTTCCCGCTGCAATGGTGCACCAAAGAGGCCGGGCGCGAGCATAGAAGCCGCCCCAGGACACAGGACGCAACAGCGACGAAAAGGGACATGCCCGATGGGTTCCGTTTTGACAGTTTTCAGCACCGCTCTGTTTGCCTTGGCCGGGACCACTGCCTTGGCGCAGGATCTCTCCGGTCTGGAGGCCGAACCGCAAGAGATCACCGGCCGCTTCCTGACCGCGACCGAGGTCAAGCCGGTGCTTCAGGCCACCCAGGCGAACTGGATCGCGGTGCGGGAGTTCGGGGGTCAGGATCTGGTCTATGTCACCCATCTGTGGGCCTGGCGCTGCGGGCTGGCGCGGATCGACGTGGCGATCAACGATGGCCCGTTCGAGGTCTGGCCGATGCCAGACTGTCACGCGGACGAAGGATCCCCCGGCGCGATCAAGAGCGGTGATGGCGACCCGTTTCGCAGCTTCGCCGGTGGTTCGGTGCAATCGGTCAAGGTGCGCCTGATCTATGACGATCTGACCACCGCAGACGCCAGCTTTGCGCGCAAGGATGTGATGACGCCCTAGCCCGCCGCCGCGCGTCCGGATCAGGCCGCCGCATTGCGCCCGATCAGCCGGGTCACGACGGCGGGCAGATCGGCATAATCATCCAGCAGCGCCTCGGGGTTGAGCGCCGCCATGTCCGGCCCGGCCGGACCAAATGTCACCAGCACCGAGGGCACCCCGGCGTTCCTCGAGGTCTCCCGGTCTGTGTCACTGTCCCCGATCAGCACGCACATCTCAGGCGCGCCCCCGGCCCGGCGCGCGGCCTCGAACAGCGGTTGGGGGTCCGGTTTGCGCACCGGCAAGGTGTCTGCCCCGACAAGGGAGGCAAAGGCATCACGCACGCCAAGACGCTGCATCAGATCCACGGCGAGCGCCTCGGGTTTGTTGGTGCAGATGCCGACGCCGTAGCCCGCCGCTTTCAGCGCTTCGACCGCGTCCATTGCGCCGGGATACATCACCGTATGCGTGTCGATGCCATCGCGGTAGGCCTCCAGCAGCACGGGATAGTATTCTTCGACCGTGGCGTCCTTGAACTGGCCCGCACGGGTCAGCCCCTCGGTCAGCATCCGCTTGCCACCACGCAGGGCAATCTTGGCGTCCTCGGGGTGGGTCAGCATGTCGCCCAGCCCCATGACCCCAAAGCAGTGATTGGCCGCCGCCAGCAAATCGACAGAGGTATCGGCCAGGGTGCCATCGAGGTCAAAGATCACCGTCCGCATCAAAATCTCCTTTTTCGGCGCGATTTCGCCGTCACATATTGCAAGTCGCAACCGAAGTTTATGGTCCAGCACCTTGCACGCCCACTGTTAGCGGATAAAACGGGGGCAACAAGACCCCAAAGGGAAAGACCCCATGAGCACAGCCCTCGTCATCCTCGCCGCAGGCAAAGGCACCAGGATGAATTCCGACCTGCCCAAGGTCCTGCACCCGATCGCCCAGGCCCCGATGCTGGAACATGCCATGCGCGCCGGGCGTGCGCTCGACCCGGATCGCTCGGTGGTCGTGGCTGGGCACAAGGCAGAGTTGGTGAGCGCCGCCACCACCGAAATCGACCCGGATGCAACGGTGGTTCTGCAAGAAGAGCAACTCGGCACCGGTCACGCCGTCCTTCAGGCCCGTGCGGCGCTTGAGGGGTTTCAGGGCGATGTGGTGGTGCTGTATGGCGACACGCCGTTTGTGTCGGCAGACACGTTGGAGCGCATGATTGCCGCCCGCAGCCGCGCTGATCTGGTGATCCTTGGCTTTGAGGCGGCGGATCCCGCACGTTATGGCCGGTTGATCATGGACGGCGAAAGCCTTGAGAAAATCGTGGAGTTCAAGGACGCAAGCGAGGCCGAGCGCGCGATCACCTTCTGCAATTCGGGCCTGATGGCCTGCGATGCGGAGGTCATGTTCCGCCTGCTTGATAAGGTCGGCAATGACAATGCCTCTGGCGAATATTACCTGACCGATCTGGTGGAGCTGGCCCGCACGGACGGGCTTGCGGTGACGGCAGTGACCTGCCCCGAGGACGAGACGCTCGGCATCAATTCCCGCGCCGACCTGGCCACCGCGGATGCGGTCTTTCAGGCCCGCGCACGGGCGGAGCTGTTGGACCTCGGCGTCACGCTGATGGCACCAGAGACGGTCTATCTGGCGTTTGACACCATCGTGGGGCGCGACAGCGTGATCGAACCCAATGTGGTCTTTGGTCCCGGCGTCACCGTTGAGAGCGGCGCATTGATCCGGGCGTTTTCGCATCTTGAAGGCTGTCATGTGTCGCGTGGCGCCAAGATCGGCCCCTACGCCCGCCTGCGCCCCGGCGCGGAACTGGCCGAGGACACCCATGTGGGCAACTTCGTTGAGATCAAAAACGCCGAAATCGCGGCGGGCGCCAAGGTCAACCACCTGAGCTACATCGGCGATGCCTCTGTGGGCGAGGCGACAAATATCGGCGCGGGCACCATCACCTGCAACTATGATGGCGTGATGAAGCACCGCACGGAGATCGGCGCGCGGGCCTTTATCGGCTCCAACACCTGTCTGGTGGCGCCGGTGAAGGTCGGCAATGAGGCGATGACCGCAACCGGCACCATCGTCACCAAGGACGTCGATGACGGGGATCTTGCCATTGCACGCGCCCAGCAGACAAACAAACCCGGCCGCGCGCGCAAACTGATGGATATGCTGCGCGCGAAAAAAGCGGCGAAGGCCAAAGGATAGATTTTATGTGTGGTATTATTGGGGTGCTCGGCACTCATGAGGTTTCGCCCATTCTGGTCGAAGCGCTGAAACGGCTGGAGTATCGCGGCTATGACAGCGCCGGCATTGCCACGGTCAATGACGGGCGGCTGGACCGTCGCCGCGCGGTGGGCAAGCTGGTGAACCTCTCGGATGCTCTGGTGCATGATCCGCTGCGTGGGAAGTCCGGCATCGGCCACACCCGCTGGGCCACCCATGGCGCGCCGACCGTATCCAACGCGCATCCGCATCAGGCAGGCTGCGTGGCAGTGGTTCACAACGGCATCATCGAAAACTTCAAGGACTTGCGTGACGAGCTTGCCGGTCATGGCATCCGCTTTGTCACCGAAACCGATACCGAGACCGTGGCGCTCTTGTGTGAATTCTACATGCGTGACGGCACCTCTGCGACGGAGGCCGCGCGCAAAACCGTGGCGCGCCTGGACGGCGCTTTTGCGCTGGCCTTCCTGTTTGACGGTCAAGAGGATCTGATGGTCGCCGCGCGCAAGGGCTCGCCGCTGGCGGTGGGCCATGGTGATGGCGAAATGTATGTGGGTTCGGACGCGATTGCGCTGGCCCCGCTGACGGATCAGATCACCTATCTCGAAGAGGGCGATTTTGCCGTCCTGACCCGCCAGAGCCTTGAGATCTGGGACGCCAAGGGCAACCTCGCCAACCGCGAGATGCGCCAGATCAAGCTGGAAAACGCCCGTGTCGACAAGGATGGCCACAAGCACTTCATGGCCAAGGAAATCGCCGAACAGCCGGTTGCAGTTGATAAGGCGCTGAAGGCCTATCTGAGCGACAGCGACGAGATCCAGATGCCCGAGGGGCTGGACTTCAGCAAGATCGAGCGCCTGTCTCTGGTCGCCTGCGGTACGGCCTACTACGCCTGTATGGTTGCGAAATACTGGCTGGAAACCATTGCGCGCCTGCCGGTCGAGGTCGATGTGGCCTCCGAATTCCGCTACCGCGAACCGCCCGTCAGCCCCGGCACGCTGGCGCTGTTTGTCTCGCAGTCTGGCGAGACCGCCGACACGCTGGCCGCATTGCGCTACATGGTGGACAAGGCGGATGTCATTGCCGGGCTGGTGAATGTGCCCGAAAGCTCCATTGCGCGGGAAAGCGATGTGGTGCTGCCGATCTACGCAGGCCCGGAAATCTCCGTGGCCTCGACCAAGGCCTTCACCTGCCAGTTGACGGTGCTGTTGATGCTGGCGCTCAAGGCGGCGCAGGATCGCGGTCTGCCCCTGCCCGAGGGCATGCCCGCCGACCTGCGCGCCCTGCCCGGTCTGATCCATCAGTCGCTGGCGTCTGAAGCACAGATCGCTGCGGCATCGCGCGATCTGGCGGGGGCACGCGATATTATCTTCCTTGGGCGCGGTCAGCTTTATCCGCTGGCACTGGAGGGCGCGCTGAAGCTCAAGGAGCTGAGCTATATCCACGCCGAAGGCTATGCCTCGGGCGAGCTGAAACACGGGCCCATCGCATTGATTGATGACAGCGTACCGGTGATCGTGATGGCACCGCGTGATGCGCTGTTTGAAAAGACCATCTCCAACATGCAGGAGGTGATGGCACGCGGCGGGCGTGTGGTGCTGGTGACCGATGCCGATGGCGCGCGCGAAGCCTCTGACGGCACAGCCGAGGTCATCACCATGCCACAGGTGCCCGATGCGCTGGCGCCGATCCTCTATGCCATTCCGGCGCAGCAGATCGCCTATTTCACCGCAATTGCCAAAGGCACGGATGTGGACCAGCCGCGCAACCTCGCCAAATCGGTGACGGTGGAATGACGCCGGACGCGGCGCTGGACGCGCTCCGGGCGCAGGTTGAACCGGGGCGCGCAGATCAGATGATCGCCTATCACAAACAGAGCCGCACGGTTCTGGGTGTCGGCAATGAGGTGCTCAACACGCTGTCGCGTGACTGGCGCGGGCAGCTGGATATTGAGGCGCGCGTGGATCTTGCCGCAGGCCTCTGGGCCAGTGACATCTTTGAAGCGCGCATTCTTGCGGCCAAGCTGCTGACACAGGCCCGGATCAAGCCGGACACGGCGGTCTGGGATCTTGTGCAAACCTGGGTTCCCGATTTCGACAGCTGGGCGATTGCCGACCACGCGGCCTCGGCTATTTCCAAGCGGTTGCAGGCCGACCCGGCGCGGCTGGATGTGGTCGAAGCCTGGACCACATCGGACCATATGTGGAGCCGCCGTGCGGCGCTGGTCTCCACCTTGCCCTGGGCCAAGCTGTCCAATCCAAAACCTGCGGATCTAGCCACGCGCGCGCGCATCCTCGGCTGGGCAGCGACCTATGTGCAAGACCGCGACTGGTTCATCCAGAAGGCTATCGGCTGGTGGCTGCGGGATCTGTCGAAACATGACGCGGACCGCACCCGCGCCTTCCTGGCGGAACATGGCGATCAGATGAAAGCCTTTGCGCGCAAAGAAGCGGCAAGATACCTGACCTGATCCGGGGGCAGACCGGATCCCGGGAGTACCTCGGGAGCAAACTGGGCCCCGGGATCAGACCGGGCCGACCCGGATCTCCACCAGTTCCGTCAGCGGCAGGCCAAGCGCGCGCATGCCGTCGATCGACAAGCGGCTGCCCTGACCGGCGGAACCGGAGATCGGCTCCAGCGTCACCACAACCGATTTGCCGTTCGGCGCGGTCAGGCGGGCATTGCGGCGCGAGGACACCAGCGGTGTTTCCATCCACAACCCATCGCGACCGGGATCACCCAGACCTGCAACGGTGGTTTTCTGGCCAACAAACGACTGCGCCGACGCCACCACGGGCGCGGGCGCGCTGGTTTGCGGTGCGGCAGCCGGTGCCTGCGTCGTCTGCGGCGCTGCTGCGGCGGTGGTCTGCGGCGCGGTCGCAGGGGCGGCCTGCGGGGTCGGCCGAATGGCCTCCTGCGTGGAGGCCGGCGACGACCAGGATTGCCCGCTGGGGGCGGCCAGTTCCTCTGTCTCGACAGACGGCGGCGCATCCGGGGACCGCGGTGTCATCGGCTCCATCTGCACGCCGCTGCCCAGCCCTTGCAGGACCTGCGAATTCAGATGAACGCCACCAAGGGCGTTACAGGCGGAAACGCCACCGGCAACGAGGACGGCAAGCGTCAGATGTTTGAAAGCACGACGAGTCATGCCGCGACCCTAGCCGCAGCGCGGCGAGGATACCAGCAAGAATGCCGCCATCTGATACCGTCTCGCTATTGTCCTGAGCGAATTACCGCCTTACCTATGTCTTTATGACAGCACCTCTTATTGATCCCTTCGCGCGCGCGATCACCTACCTGCGGGTCTCGGTCACCGACCGTTGCGATTTTCGCTGCGTCTACTGCATGTCCGAGAACATGACCTTCCTGCCGAAGAAAGAGCTTCTGACGCTGGAAGAGCTGGACCGCATGTGCTCCACCTTTGTAAATCTCGGGGTCGAGAAGTTGCGCATCACCGGCGGTGAGCCTTTGGTGCGCCGCGACATCATGACCTTTTTCCGGTCGATGACCCGCCATCTGGACAGCGGCGCGCTCAAGGAGCTGACCCTGACCACCAACGGCTCGCAGCTGGAAAAACACGCACAAGCGCTGTTTGATGCGGGTGTGCGGCGGGTCAATGTCTCGCTTGATACGCTGGATGAGAAGAAATTCGCAGATGTCACCCGCTGGGGGCGGCTGCCGCAGGTGCTGCGTGGCATTGATGCGGCGCAGGCTGCGGGCCTCAGGATCAAGATCAACGCGGTCGCGCTCAAAGGCTTTAACGAGGATGAGCTGTTCTCCATGACCGCATGGTGCGCCGAGCGTGGCATTGATCTGACGTGGATCGAAGTGATGCCAATGGGCGATATCGGCAATGAAAGCCGTTTGGGCCAGTATTGGTCGCTGAAGGATGTGCGCAAAGCCTATGAGGCCGGCTATCAGGTCACCGATCTGGCCGAACGCACCGGTGGTCCTGCCCGCTATGTGCGGCTGGAGGAAACCGGCCAGAAGATCGGTTTTATCACGCCGCTCAGCCATAATTTCTGCGAAAGCTGCAACCGGGTGCGCCTCACCTGTACTGGTGAGCTGTACATGTGCCTTGGTCAGGAAGACATGGCCGATCTGCGCGCGCCGCTGCGGGATCATCCCGACACCGAAGCCCCGCTGGAAGAGGCCATTCGCGCCGCCATCAACCTCAAGCCCAAGGGGCATGATTTTGACTACTCCCGCCAGACCGTGGACGGCCAGATGCCGCGCCACATGAGCCACACCGGCGGGTAAGGCCCCATCGCATGACCAATCAATCGCAGGTCCGCCCGACCCTGCTCTATCATCTGTATCGCGGTGCCTCTGCGCTGTTGGCCCCGCTGATGTGGTCCAAGGTCGCGGGCAAGCTGCGCCAGCATGGCGTGCCCGAGCCGCGGGTGCGCGAACGTCAGGGGCATGCCACCCTGCCCCGCCCCGCGGGCCGTCTGGTCTGGTTTCATGCCGCAAGCGTCGGAGAGAGCCTGTCGGTGCTGACGCTGATCCACCGACTTGGCGAGGCGGCGCCGGATCTGGAGTTTCTGATTACATCCGGCACGCCCACCTCGGCCGATCTGATTGCCAAGCGGCTGCCACCCCGCACCCGCCATCAGTTTCCGCCGCTGGATACCGGCGCGGCGGTAGCGCGGTTTCTGGACCATTGGAAACCCGACCTCGGCATTTTTGTCGAAAGCGAGCTATGGCCGCACATGCTGGTGCGCGCACGGGAGGCGGGCGTGCCGCTGGTACTGCTGAATGCGCGCCTGTCGCCGAAATCCGTCGCCAGTTGGACCAAACGCCACGCCACGGCGCGGTTCCTGCTGGATCAGTTCGCACTGATGCTGACGCAGAATGCGCAAACCGCCGTCAACCTGAAGGCCATGGGTGCCGATCCCGCCCGCCTGAAAGAAGGCAGCAACCTCAAGGCGCTCTCCGATCCGCTGCCGGTGGATCAAGACACGCTGACAGAGGTCCGCGACGCCATTGGCCCGCGCCCGGTCTGGGTGGCCTCCTCCACCCATGAGGGCGAAGAGGAGACCGTGTTGGCGGCGCATAAGGCGCTGCTGGTGGATCACCCCGATTTGCTGTTGCTGCTGGCCCCGCGCCATCCCAACCGAGGCGACCAGCTGGAGGCGATGATTGCCGAGGCGGGCCTGACCTCGATCCGGCGCAGCCGCGACGCCCTGCCCCGCACGTCGACGCAGGTGTATCTTGCCGACACGCTGGGCGAGGTCGGCATCTGGTACAGCCTGTGTCCGCTGGTCTTTCTCGGCGGCTCCCTGCGCGACATCGGCGGTCACAACCCGTTTGAGGTGCTGCAGGCCGGCGGCGCGGTGCTGACCGGCCCCGGGGCCTACAACTTTGCCGAATCCTTTGCCGAGCTGATCGAGACCGGCGCAGCCCGGGAAGTGACCAGCGCCGAGACGCTGACCGCGGCTGTGGGGACTTGGCTCGACACGCCCCATGCCCTAGACACGGCGCGCGACCGGGGCCGCGCCTTTCTGGCACGCCAGTCGGATCAGATGCATCACACCGTGGCGGCGCTGCTGGACCTGCTGCCGCCCCAGCCATGAAGGGCGCCCCATGAGCCAGATCGACCTCCGCAAGATCGACGTGATCGCGCCGAATTTCAAGAAACGCTACTCCGGTGTGACCTCCACCGTGATCCGGCTGGTGCCGTTGCAAGCCCGAGAGATCGGCATCTGTGCCGCCACCCCCGACCTGCCACCGGAGGTGCCGCAGGTGAAACCCTCGGCGCTTTGGTCGATGTCGCGCAACGGGCCCTCCGGCGCCCGCGTCTGGCACGCCCGGCGCAATAACGAAATGGTCGCCGGGCTGGCGCTCAAATACCTGCTGGGCAAGAAACTCAAGCTCCTGTTCACCTCCGCCGCGCAACGCCGTCACACCGGGTTCACCCGCTGGCTGATCCGACGCATGGATGCGGTGATCGCCACCTCGGCGAAATCCGCAAGCTATCTGGAGCGCGCGGCGACGGTCATTCGCCACGGGATCGACTGCGATCTGTTCCAGCCGGTCGCGGACCGCGCCGCCCTGCGCCGTGCCCTGGACCTGCCCGAGGACGGCATTCTGGTCGGATGCTTCGGACGTATTCGCCATCAGAAAGGCAATGACCTTTTTGTCAAAGCGATGATCGAAGCCTGCCGCGCCAACCCGCAGGCGCGCGGCCTGATGATGGGGCGCGCAACCGCCGACAATGCCGAGTTTCTGCAAGGTCTGAAGGATGAGGTCGCCGCCGCCGGCCTGTCGGATCGCATCCTGTTTCGCGATGAGGTGCCGGTCGAGGATGTGCCCCGCCATTTCCAGGCGCTGGATCTCTATGTCGCGCCGCAGCGCTGGGAGGGGTTTGGCCTGACCCCGCTCGAAGCGATGGCCTGCGGCGCACCAGCAGTGGCCACACGCGTTGGCGCCTTCGAGGAGCTGGTGGTGCCTGGCGAAACCGGCACCCTGTGCGACATCGAGGATCTCGACAAGATCACCGCGGATATGATCGACCTGATGTCAGACCCGGATCGGCTGCGCCGCATGTCCGCCGCTGCGCACGACCACGTACAGCGGAATTTTCGTCTGGAGGGCGAAGCCGCGGCAATCCTTGCGGTCTATCGCCAGCTCCTTTCGGCCTGACGGAACGCCGTCAAGGCGCTGAACGGCCGCCATTTTCCGGATTCCTTCCGAACCTGAGCCCACGCGATACATAAAATTCTCGGAACCTTTCCTGTCGAACCGCCGTTGTTAGGACAGTCGGTGCCACATGGCGCCTCGTCTATTGACAGATGTCATGCAGAGCCATGACCAGGAGGTTTTTGATGTTCAATAAAGTTTCGCTTGCCGTCGTTACGCTTGGATCGGCCATCGCCCTCACCGTTCCCGCATTTGCCCAATCCGCAAACCCGATGGTCGACAAGGATCTGCGCGTTCTGCGGGTGTCGACCGGCGTCTGCGACAGCGCCAAACAGGAAATGGCCGCCTGGGCGGCGCGCATCGACGGGCACGGGTCCTACGCGGTGCCGGTCTACCCTGCCAACGCGTCGATCGATTGTGCCGAACCGGCCGCCGTGCTGCCGGTGGGTCAGTCCTGGGGGTTTGACGATCAGAAAGCGGCCGACATCGCTGCCATGAGCCAGTGTCAGGCCAATCTGCCCGACGGGTTCCACAGCTGCGCCATCGTTGGCCAGAGTTTCGACAAATAACCAGCACGGAAATAACCAGCACGGGCCGGGGATCGACCACACGCCGATCCGCATCCCGTGACCGTTGCAAAAATCTACACCGCAAAAGGGGGCCGTCTGGCCCCCTTTTTCATCGTTCCATCAACGCAGACGCGCCCCCGCCCCGCAAGGCGAGGGGAGCGGTCGCGCGGGCCGCGATCAGGCCGCCGGCAGGCGTTGCTCGACGATTTCGGCCCACCAGCTGCATCCCGCCGGGATTGCATCATCGGTGAAGTTGTATTTGGGGTGGTGCACCGCGGCGGTGTCGCCGTTGCCCACCAGGATATAGGCCCCGGGGCGCTCTTCCAGCATGAAGGCAAAATCCTCGCCGCCCATGACCAGCGGCGCCTCGTCACACTGACCGGAGACATCACGCGCCACTTTGGCGGCGAATTCGGTCTGTTCCTCGTGGTTCACCATCACTGGATAACCCCGGTGATAGGTCACCTCCGCCGCGCCGCCAAAGGTGGCGGCGATGCCGGAGCAGATCTCGTTGATGCGGGTTTCGGCGAGGTCGCGCAGCTCCTTGGCCATGGTGCGCACGGTGCCCTTGATCTGCACCCGTTCGGGGATCACGTTGAACGCCTTGGAGGAGGTCTCGAACGAGGTCACCGACACCACGATCTGATGCACCGGATCGGCGTTGCGCGCGGCGATGGTTTGCAGGGCAAGTACCGCCTGCGCCGCCATCACGGTCGAATCCACGGTCTCATGCGGTTTTGCGGCGTGGCCGCCCTTGCCGGTGAAGGTGATGTCGAACTGGTCGGTCGCGGCAAAAAACGCGCCCGGGCGGATCGCAAAGCTGCCCACCGGACGGCCCGGCCAGTTGTGCATGCCATAGACCTCCTGGATGCCCCAACGGTCCATCATGCCGTCGTCGCACATTTCCTTGCCGCCGCCGCCGCCTTCTTCGGCGGGCTGGAAGATCACCACCACGGTGCCGTCGAAGTTGCGGGTCTCCGACAGATACTTCGCCGCACCAAGGAGCATCGCGGTATGGCCGTCGTGGCCGCAGGCATGCATGGCGTTTGCGGTCTTGGAGGCATACTCCAGACCGGTTTCCTCGTGGATCGGCAGCGCGTCCATGTCGGCGCGCAGGCCGATGACCTTGCCAGAGGTATCGGATTTGCCCTTGATCACGCCCACGACGCCCGTGCGGCCAATGCCCGTGACCACCTCGTCGCAGCCGAATGCCTTCAGCTTTTCCTCAACCAGCGCACTGGTGCGATGGGTTTCAAACAGGATTTCCGGGTTTTCGTGAATGTCTCGTCGCCATTCAGTGATCTCGGCCTGCAATTCGGCAAAACGGTTCTTGACGGGCATAAGTCTCTCCTAGGTGTTCGGTGAATCCAAGGCCGCGCGCACGGGTTGGCCGGCCTTGGGGTGGGCCTGTGTTCAGGCGATGGGCATCCGGCCTTCGCACAGTTCCACAAACCAGCTGCATCCCAGCGGGATGGCATCGTCATCGAACTGATAGGCCGGATGGTGGCACATGGCGGTGTCGCCATTGCCCAAGAAGATATAGGCGCCGGGCCGGGCTTCAAGCATATAGGCGAAATCCTCCGACGGCATGATCGGCGCGGCATCGGGATCGACGCTCTCGGTCACGGCCTGCGCAGCCTTGACCGCATGGGCGACCTCGGCGGCGGTGTTTTCCGTCACCGGATAGCCCGGCGTCCATGTGACCCTGGCCGTCGCGCCAAAAGCCGAGGCGGTATCCTCGGCGACACGGCGCACGCGCGCCTCGGCCAGCTTGCGGTTCTCCGCATCCAGCGTGCGCACGGTGCCCGTGAGCTTGGCCCGATGGGCGATCACGTTGGAGGCGGTGCTGTCGGTTTCAAAGGTACCGACGGTCAGCACGACGCGGTGGATCGGGTCCACATTGCGCGACACGATCGAGTGCAGCGAGACCACGATCTGCGACGCCACCAGCGTGGTGTCGATGGCATCATGGGGCGCGGCGGCATGGCCGCCCTTGCCGGTGACTTCGATTTCAAACTCATCCGAGGAGGCCAGGAGCCCGCCGACGCGGGTGGCGATATGGCCCACCGGCAGGCCCGGCATATTGTGCAGGCCATAGACCTCCTGCACGCCCCAGCGGTCCATCACGCCATCATCGACCATGGCCTTGCCCCCGGCCCCGCCTTCCTCGGCGGGCTGGAACAACAGCACCACGGAGCCGTCGAAATTGCGCGTCTCAGAGAGGTATTTCGCAGCCCCGAGCAGGATCGCGGTGTGGCCGTCGTGGCCGCAGGCGTGCATCTTGCCCGGCGTCTTGGAGGCATACTCCAGCCCGGTTTCCTCGTGGATGGGCAGCGCGTCCATATCGGCGCGCAGGGCGATCACCTTGCCGGATGCGGTGCTCTTGCCCTTGATGACGCCGACAACGCCGGTCTTGCCGATGCCCGGCACCACCTCGTCACAGCCAAAGGCGGTCAGGCGTTCCTGCACCAGCCCGGCGGTGCGATGCACGTCATACATCAACTCGGGGTGTTCATGGAAATCATGACGCCACGCGGTGATTTCGGGCAGCAACTCGGCAAAGCGATTCCTGAGGGGCATGAGAGACCTTCCTTAACCTGTTAGCGAATGAGTGACGCAAGCCTCGACGGAACGCAAGGGCTGTGGCCGGACGAACCACCACGTGGCCTCCCGGCGCGCCGACGCCACACGGCGTGCCAGCAGGAGTGACGTTGCGTCAGATCGACCGAGGGCCCCGGGCCACCGGCGCGCCCCCGTCAGGTCACTGCCTGAGCCGCGCCACCAGATCGCGCATGAACTGGTGGCCCGCCTCGAATTGCGCCACGGTAATGAACTCATCCGCCTGATGGGCCTGGGCGATATCGCCGGGGCCACAGATCACCGCGGAATAGCCGGCTTCCTGATATTGCCCCGCCTCGGTGCCATAGCTCACCACATGGCTGCCGTTGTCACCGGTCAGGCCGCGCACCAGGCTCTCGGCGGCGCCATCCTCCTCGGGCACCAGCCCCGGAACGTAAAACACCTGCTCGACCTCGATGCGCGTGTCGGGATGCACCGCCTGCATCTCGGCCTCGACTCGGGCAACCTCGGCGCGATAGGCGGCCTCCCACTGGGCCAGCGACTCGCCCGGCACGGCGCGGAAATCCATCCAGAACTGGCACGCGCCCGCGGTGATGTTATGCGCCGTCCCGCCAGACACCATGCCCACGTGACAGGTGGTCCAGGGCGGGGTGAACATCGCGGCCACCTCGGTGGCGGGCTTGGCGCGGTTCTCCGCATTGCGCTGATTGGCCCAGTCGATCAGCCGCGCCCCTTCCATGATGGCGCTGACGCCCTCATGCATGAGCGAGCTGTGCACCTCGTGGCCCACCACCCGCGTGGCAAACCCGGCGCCGCCCTTGTGACCGGTGACGGCCTTCAGCATCGACGGCTCTCCGACGATCACGGCTTCCGCCTTGGGCAGGTGTTTCTGGATCTCGACGATCAGGGGCGGCGCGCCCGTGCAGCCGATTTCCTCGTCAAAGGTATAGGCCAGCTGCAAAGGCCGTTTCAGATCCGCATAATGGCCCTCGACCAGCGCCCAGAGCGCCAGCGCGTCGAACCCCTTCATGTCGGCGCAGCCACGGCCAAAGTATTTGCCGTCGCGCTCCACGACCTCATAGGGGTCAGAGGTCCAGTCCTGCCCCTCCACCGGCACCACATCGGTATGCCCCGACAGCAGCACGCCGCCGTCGATCCTTGGGCCGACATGGGCGTAAAGCCCGGCCTTTTCCGGCTGCTCCGGATCCACCCAGATGTGATGGGCGATACCGTGGCTGTCGAGATACCCCGACACCCAGTCCACCAGCGGGCGATTGGTGTCGCGGCTCACGGTCGGGAACGCCACCAAACGCGCCATGATCTCCAGCGGGGTCAGACGGTCGGCCATGCCTCAGTACCCAGAATCGGTCATCAGCACAAAATGGCCCGGCTCCACCTCCACGTAGTCCGAAGGTTCGGGCGTGTAGCTCATGTCGTGGATCGGCGACGGGATCGGCTTGAAGTTCAGATCCTTCTCGCTCTTGCGCTGGTTGGGGTCGGCGATCGGCACCGCTTTCATCAGCGCCTGCGTATAGGCATGGGCGGGGTTTTCGAACACCCGCGCCCGCGGGCCGATTTCAACCAGACGCCCCAGATACATCACGCCGACCTGATGGCTGACGCGCTCCACCACCGCCATGTCATGGCTGATGAACAGGAACGACAGCTCCAGATCCGCCTGCAATTCCATCATCAGGTTCAGAACCTGCGCCTGCACCGACACGTCCAGCGCCGAGACGGCCTCATCCGCGACGATCAATTTCGGGTTCAGCGCGAGGGCGCGGGCGATCGCGATCCGCTGACGCTGACCACCGGACATCTCGTGCGGGAAGCGACGCATGAAGCTGCGCGGCAGATGCACGCGATCAAACAGGGCCGCCACCCGGTCCTGAATTTCAGAGCCGGAGGCGATGTTGTAGTTTTTCATCGGCTCCGCCACCTGATCCATCAGCTGCATCTGCGGATTGAGCGAGGCAAAGGGATCCTGAAAGATCATCTGCATATCCAGGCGCGCCTTGTGCAGATCCCTCTGGTTGAGGCCGAGGACATCGCGGCCCTCGAACTCGATCTTGCCGGAGGTGGGCTCCACCAACCGCAGGAGCGACCGACCACAGGTGGATTTGCCACAGCCCGATTCCCCCACTAGGCTCAGGGTCTGACCCTTGAACACCTTGAACGACACATCCTCGACCGCATGCACCTGCGCCACGGTACGGCGCAGCAGCCCGCCCTTAACCGGAAAGCGGGTGACGAGGTTTTCCACGTTCAACAGCACCTCATCGGTGCCCTTGATCGGCTTGATCTCGGCCTGTTCGACCCCCATCAGCTTCATCGGCTCCGGGTAGTCCTTGCCGCGCATCTCGCCGAGTTTTGGAACCGCCGCCAGCAGCGCCTTGGTATAGTCGTGCTGCGGGTTCTCAAAGATCTCGTGGACGGTGCCCTCTTCGACCTTGTTGCCGCGATACATGACCACCACGCGGTCGGCCATCTGCGCCACCACCGCCATATCGTGGGTGATGAACATCACCGCGGTGCCGGTTTCACGCTTCAGACGATCCATCAGCGCAAGGATTTCGGCCTGGATGGTCACATCGAGCGCGGTTGTGGGCTCATCCGCAATCAGCAGGCGCGGCTCGCAGGCCATGGCCATGGCGATCACCACCCGCTGGCGCATGCCGCCAGACAGTTCATGCGGATATTGCTTCATCCGCCGCTCGGCCTCGGGGATGCGGACCTCGCGCAGAATCTCGATGGCGCGGGCTTCTGCCTCTTTTTTGGTCATGCCCTTGTGGATTCGCAGACCTTCGGTCAATTGGCGGCCCACGGTGAACACCGGATTGAGCGCGGTCATCGGTTCCTGGAAAATCATCCCGATCTGATTTCCGCGAATCTGCTTCATCAGATCGCTCTCGGCCTTGGCCAGATCGATGGGCTTGTCGTCGCCCGGATCGAACATCAATTCGCCACCCGCAATGGTGCCACCGCCGTATTCGACCAGACGCATCAACGAGAGCGAGGAGACAGATTTGCCCGATCCGGACTCTCCCACGATGCACAATGTTTCACCGGCCGTAACGTCAAACGAAACATTCTCAACCCCGACCACCGGGCCGTCCTTGGTTTCGAACTCGACCCGGAGGCCTTTGATCTGAGCAATGGGCTGGTCCAACATCCACGTATCCTGTCTGTTTTTTGGCGGCACCGGAGCAGTACCTGTTGGGGCGCGATCTAAGCCGATGCAACCGGTAGCGTCAAACCCCCGCACGGATTTCCTGTTACGCAGGTCTTGCATTTTCTGAAAACTCTGTTTCGATACCGGCAGTGAACGCCAAAGGCGACAGGGGGTTATGAAAACAGGTCCGGCACAACGGACCGCAGATCCGGAGCTTCGGCTTTCGGGCTTTCCTGACATCCATACGTCCGCGGTGGACGCACATTCCAAACTGCGTCGCGCAAGATCTGCGCGGGCACGGGATGCGCCGTTAACAGGCGTAACCTGCACAACAAAAACACTATGTCGGTTCCGACAAGGAGAGTGCAATGACATTGAAAACCCTTCTGCTGGGGGCTGTGGCATCCGCCGCCTTCGCCCCGGCTGCCTTTGCCGAGCGTGGCTCGGACGGCCAGGTCAACATCATCTATTGGCAAGCCCCGTCCATCATGAACCCGTTCCTGTCCGGCGGCACCAAGGACGTGGAAGCGGCCTCGCTCGTGATCGAGCCGCTGGCGCGCTACAACGCCTCTGGCGAGATGGTGCCGTGGCTGGTCGAAGAGGTCCCCACCGTCGAGAATGGCGGCGTGAGCGAAGACCTGACCCAGATCACCTGGAAGCTGAAGCCCGGGATCAAATGGTCCGACGGCTCCGATCTTACCTCTGCCGATGTGAAATTCACCTATGACTACTGCACCCACCCCGAGGGCGGCTGCGCGCAGGTGACCAAGTTCGAAGGCGTGACCTCCGTTGAAACCCCGGACGACAGCACCATCGTCGTGACTTTCGAAGAGGCAACGCCCTTCCCCTACGGTCCCTTCGTCGGTGGCGAAAGCCCGATCATCCAGGCGGCCCAGTTCGCGGACTGTCTCGGCGCCAAGGCCCCGGAATGTACCGAAGCGAACTTCAGCCCGATCGGCACCGGCCCCTTCGTGGTCGACGAGTTCAAGCCGAACGACGTGATCACCCTCTCCGCGAACCCGAACTATCGTGACCCGGCAAAGCCCGCCTTTGCAAAGGTCCTGTTCAAAGGTGGCGGCGATGCGACCGCAGCCGGCCGTGCCGTGATGGAAACCGGCGAGTTCGACTATGCCTGGAACCTGCAGCTGGCACCTGATGTCATCTCGCAGATGGAAGCCGGCGGCAAAGGCAAGGCCGTTGCGGGCTTTGGTCCGCTGCTGGAGCGCATCATGCTCAACAACACCAACCCCTCTCCGGATCTCGGCCCGGAAGAGCGTTCGGTGATCCGTCCGCACCCGTTCCTGTCCGACCCGGCGGTCTACAAGGCGATGTCCATGGCCATCGACCGTCCGCTGCTGGTGGAAATCGGCTACGGCAAGGCCGGTCGTGTGTCCTGCTCCTGGGTTCCGGCCCCCGAAGCCTTTGCGATCAACCCCGAAGGCTGTGACACTCAGGACATCGCCGGTGCAAACGCCCTGCTCGACCAGGCAGGTATCGTTGACACCGACGGCGACGGCATCCGCGAAAAAGACGGTGTTCCGCTGAAGATCCTCTACCAGACCTCGACCAACGCCGTCCGTCAGGACTTCCAGGCGCTGATCAAACAGTGGTGGAGCGAGATCGGCATCGAAACCGAACTGCGCAACATCAACTCCTCCGTGTTCTTCGGCGGCGACCCGGGCTCCCCGGACACCTTCCAGAAGTTCTATGCGGACGTTGAAATGTACGCCAACACCTTCAATGGCACCGACCCGCAGTCCTACTTCGGCAACGGCCTGTGCGACAAGGCACCGACTCCGGCGTCCCAGTGGCAGGGTGAGAACATCTCCCGCTTCTGCGACGAAGAATTCGACGCCCTGCACAAGGAGCTGACCCAGACCGCCGACATGGCAAAGCGGATCGAGATCGGTCAGAAGCTGAACACCATCGTGTTCGAAAAAGGCGGCATGATCCCGCTGGTGCACCGTGGCCGTCTGTCTGCACATTCCAACACCCTCGGCGGTGTTGACCTGAACGTGTGGGACAGCGAGCTGTGGAACGCAGCAGACTGGTACCGCGCCGAATAAGCGCTCATCCGCAGTCAACAGGGCCCCGGACATCGTACCGGGGCCCACTGGTTTTCGCGTTACCGTTTCTCAACCCAATCCGGCATTGTTGTCACGTCGGAGTTGACTTAAGAGACCCGGCATGACGCGCACCCCGCCCCGCTGGGGCAAGGCAGACGCGGACCTCTCGACAAACTCAATTGCAAAGGCGCCCGGCTGATGCTGACTTTTACCATCCGACGGCTGATCCTCGCAGTGCCGACGCTGCTGTTCATCAGTCTCGTGATCTTCCTGCTCCTGGAACTCGCCCCCGGCGATCCGATGGCGCAGGTTCCCCTGACCGTTCCCCCCGAAGTGAAAGAGAAGATGCGCATCGCCCTCGGCCTTGGCGAGCCCGTCCACATCCGGTTCTGGAAGTGGATCGTGCAGTTCTTCTGGATCGAACCGCAGGTTCTGGTCGATCATATCTTCGGCACGTCCTTTTCCGCAGGTGACCTGCGTGTGATCTCCTGGCAGACCCGCTCGCCGGTGATGGACATCGTCGTGCAGCGCCTGCCGCAGACCCTCTGGGTGGTGGGCACCGCCTATATCGTCGCGATCCTGATCGCGCTGCCGATCGGCATCTATTCCGCCTATCGCCAGTACAGCTGGTTCGACCAGCTCGGCACCTTTGTGTCGATGGTGGGCTTTTCCGTGCCGCCGTTCTTTTCCGGCGTGCTGGTGATCGTGATCTTCTCGGTGCAGCTGGGCTGGTTCCCGTCGATCTATGACACCACGCTGGAGGTCACCAGCTGGGAGACCTTCGTGAAGCAGCTGCAGCAGATGGTGATGCCGGTGATGGTGCTCGCGCTGCAGATCACCGCACAGCTCAGCCGCTTCATGCGCGCCTCGATGCTCGACAACCTCAACCAGGATTACGTGCGCACCGCGCGGGCCAAGGGTCTGGGCGAGTATGTCGTGGTCATGGTGCATGTGCTGCGCAACTCCATGATCCCGGTCGTGACCGTGATCGCTCTGGGGATTCCCGCGATCTTTGGCGGCGCCATCATCACCGAACAGGTGTTCAAGGTGAACGGCATCGGCCAGCTGCTGATCGGCGCCATCCAGGCCAACGACCTGCCCATGGTGCAAACCCTGACCTTCATCTTTGCCGTGCTCATCGTGCTGTTCAACCTGATCGCCGATGTGCTCTATGGCATTCTCGACCCGAGGATCCGCTATGACTGACGCTGCAAAAGACAAGACCCTGCAGCATTCCAGCGTGCAGGAGGAGCTTTCGACCCCGCCGCGCAGCCAATGGCGCGACATCTGGGACCAGTTCAAATCCCACCGCGGGGCGCTGTTTGGCGGCTGCCTGTTCCTGCTCATCGTGCTCGGTGTTGTGGTGGGCCCGTTCGTCTACTGGAACGATGCGAAATTCGTGCCCACGGGCCGCGACTTCATCACCCTGCGCGACATGCGCCCGATCTATCACGCGCTGTGGGACCCCTCGGCCAAGATGGACTGGGCCTATCCGCTGGGCACCGACAACCTCGGTCGTGACACGCTGGCGCGGCTGATGTTCGGCGGTCGCGTCTCGCTGGCGGTGGGCATGGCGGCGATGATCCTGGCGCTGATCCTCGGCAGCCTGATCGGGGTGCTGGCTGGTTACTTCAAAAAGCTCGACGGCCTCCTGATGCGGTTGACCGACCTGTTCCTCGCCCTGCCCCTGTTGCCGATGATCCTGGTGGCGGCGGTGCTGTTCCGCGAGAGCCTGTCGCAATCCATTGGCCCCGAAGGTGGCATCTTCGTGCTCATCGTCTGCCTGATCGGGATCACCTCCTGGATGCCGACCGCACGGATCGTGCGCGGCGATGTGCTGGCGATCAAGGAACGCGAGTTCGTGCTCGCGGCGCGCTCCATCGGCACCAAGCCGGGCAATATCATCGCGCGCCACATCCTGCCGAACGTGCTGTCACCGATCATGGTCTCGGCCACGCTCGGGATCGCCACCGCGATCATCACCGAGTCGGCGCTGTCGTTCCTCGGCTTTGGCTTCCCGCCGGATTTCCCGACCTGGGGCCGGCTGCTGAATGATGCGGTGGACCGAATGACCCTGTTCCCGGAGCGTGTGGTCTGGCCTGGTATCCTGATCTCGCTGACGGTGCTGTCGGTGAACTATCTCGGCGATGGCCTGCGCGATGCATTGGACCCACGCATTCGGGGCCGCTGAGGCCACAACTCAAGTAGAAAAGGCCGCCCGATGAGGCGGCCTTTTTTAATGTAATAGGGCAGCGCCCGAGCCTGGGTGGGGGCAAAGCGCCCTCCCGGGGGGAGGGTCGGGCGCTGTCCGGCCTCTCGGCCGAACAAGGCTGTTCTATTGGCTCTCCACGCTCCCGCCGATCAGTGCAGGCTCTTGCGAATGCGGCGCACCGCCAGGAACACCGCACCAATCACCAGCGGCGTCAGGATCGCTGTCAGCATGCCCTTGCTGAGATCCAGCGCCTTGCCCAGCGGATAGAGTGCGTAGGCCGCAAGCGACACCGCGTAATAGCTGATCGCCACCACCGACAGCCCCTCGACCGTATGCTGCAAGCGCAATTGCAGATCCGCGCGCCGGTCCATGCTCTCCAGCAGAGCCTGGTTCTGCGCCGAGCGTTCCACATCGACCCGGGTCCGCAGCAGCTCCCCTGCCCGCCGCGCCCTGTCGGCCAGCACCGCCAGCCGTTTCTCGCTGGACTGCACCGTGCGCATCGCGGGTTCGAACCGGCGCAGCATGAATTCCGCCATGGTCTGAAACCCCTCGAACCGCTGTTCGCGCAACAGGGCGATGCGCTGATTGACCAGCGCCTCATAGGCCCCCGTTGCCCCGAACCGGAACGCCGATTGCGCCGCCATCGCCTCCAGCTCCGCCGAGATCGTCAGGAGCTGGGACAAGGTCTGCTCCGCCGGCACATGGCCACGGGTCATCTCGCCCATCATCTCCGACAGGGAGGCATCCATGGCGCTGATCGTCGGCGTAAGCCCCCGCGCCCGCGAGAACCCGAGCATCGACATGGCGCGATAGGTCTCGATCTCGCAGATCCGCTGCACCACGCGTCCGACCCGCTGCGGGCCGGTCTCGGCATTGATGAAAAGCGCAAAGCGCGCATGGCCCGCCGGGTCAATGCGGAAATCGCCCGCCACCACCGCGTTGTCATCCAGAACCGAGGCCATGGCGAGGCTTTCGGGCACAAACCAGTCGTGCACTTTCTTCTTGATCTGCTCCTGCGGCGGGCGCGGCACGATGCGGATCAGCGCCGAGGTCACCCGCTGCCCCGGGGCCTGCGCCAGCCAATCGGGCGGGAACAGGTCGAAATCCTGCGGATCAAAGGCGCGGTCGCTGACGCCCTCCCCGTGCAGCGTGTAGGACACAAACTCCGTGTGTTGCTCCCATTTGAGCGTATGGCGCCCCAGCTGCGCCGTATGATGCGTCGCCCCCGGCTGCGGATGCGGGGCCCCGTGACGATCCAGCAGATCCTTCAGATGCTGAAGATCCGCCATCCGGTCCCGGTGCACCGCTTCCTTGGGCTGTTTCACCGCCAGATAGGCCACGGTGGCGGGCACCGGGATGGTCGGAAACGGGCGCGCATGCAGCTCATTGGCAAGCTGGTAGCGCAGCGGGTGATCTTCTATTGCAGCCATGGCAACCTTCCGGAACGAGTTTCCAGACCCTAGTCAGGATCACCGCCCTTTGTAAAGTTTTTCATGGCATTCAATGACTTAGCGGGATGCAACGGTATACAGATCAGGCGGCCTCGGCCTCGAACACCTCGATTGCGGCATTCAGCCCGTTGATTGCGGCGGGCATGCCGCCATAAACGGCCATCTGCCAGATCACCTCCAGGATCTCCTGCTGGCTGGCGCCGGTGGCCAGGGTATGGCGGATATTGACCTTGAGCTGCGGTCCGGTCTGTCCCCCCAGCGCCGTCAGGGCCGCCACGGTACAGAGCTGCCGGGTCTTGTGATCGAGCCCGGAGCGTGCGTAGTGGCGGCCATAGGCCCATTCCACCAGGCTCTCTGCCATGTCGGGCACATGGGCGTCGTAGGTCTCCGCCAGCGCCGCCTCCAACCCCGGGTTCATATCGGCCAAGAGGGCGCGGCCCTGCTCCAATGCGTCAGACATCTGTACTCTCCTGTGTCAGCTTGTGTTCCATGTCCCGATAAAGCGCGACCTTGCGATCCATCAGCGCCAGTGTTTCCTCCAGCGCCTGCATCTGGGCCTGCATATGGCTGCGGTGCGCTTCCAGCATGCGGCGGCGCTCCGGCACCGTGGCCGCGCCTTCGGCCCGCAGGCGGGCATAGCGCACCCGGTCGGCCTGCTTCATGCCGGTGGCGTTGAGCTGCGCCAGAAAGCGGATCCAGCCCAGCACCTCCTCCGGGTAGTCGCGCCGCCCGGCCCCGTCGCGCGGCGGTGGCTCGATCAGGCCGATCTTTTCGTAAAAGCGCAGCGTGTCGATGCTGAGGCCGGTCTTCGCGGCCACCTGCGATATCCGCATGGGCGCTCTCCCTGTTGTGGTGATGAGTCGCGGGCAGCTTAGGTGCTGGAGTGCACTCCAGCACAAGCGGTTTCTTCTGGCTGGGCGATTGGGGGCTCTGCCCCCGGCCCGAACGGGCCTCCCCCGAGATATTTATGGAAAAGATGAAAGCAAAAAGGGCGCCCCGTTCGGAGCGCCCCCTGTGTCGTGTCAGCTCTGCCGCCCTCAGTCGATGAGGTTGAGGAGCGTGCTGAGGGACTGTTTTGCGTCGCCGTAGAACATGCGGGTGTTGTCCTTGAAGAACAGCGGGTTCTCGATGCCGGAATAGCCGGTGCCCTGACCGCGTTTGGAGACGAACACCTGTTTCGCCTTCCAGCACTCCAGAACCGGCATG
>NZ_JAKRFC010000012.1:0-136664 GCF_022348205.1 Epibacterium sp. MM17-32
ACCCTGCCTGCAGCAGATGGTCGAAGCCTATGAGGAAACCGGCGGCAATATGGTGGCGGCGATGGAAGTCGCGCCCGAGAAGACCTCATCCTATGGTGTGCTCGATGTGAAAGAGGACAAGGGCGCGGTGATTTCTGCCAACGGGATGGTCGAAAAACCCAAGGCAGAGGATGCGCCCTCGAACCTCGCGGTGATCGGCCGCTACATTCTGTCCCCTTCGGTGCTGCGTAACCTCAACCAGCGCAAGCAAGGGGCGGGCGGCGAGATCCAGCTGACCGACGCGATCGCGGAAGACATCGCCGCAGATGTGCCCGTCTACGGCTACCGGTTCAAAGGCCAGCGGTTTGACTGCGGCTCCAAGGCCGGGTTCCTGCAGGCCACCGTCGCCTTCGCCCTGGCGCGGCCGGACCTTCGGGACGATCTGATGGACTATATCCAGGACGTGGCACAGGTCACACGTGCGGCGGAATAATCCGCCAGCGTCAAATGGGATTGAGGTTGCTCCGATAGCAGGGAGTTGCTTCACTCCCGGTGAGCAGTCCACTCTCACTTGCAAAGCCGAACTTGGGGAAGCACCGTGACCAATGTACTCGTGACCGGCGGCGCCGGTTATATCGGATCGCACGCCTGCAAGGCGCTAAAGCGGGCGGGATATACGCCGGTCACTTATGACAATCTGGTCACCGGATGGCAGGATGCGGTGAAGTTCGGGCCTTTCGAGCACGGCGAACTGACCGACAGGGCGCGCCTTGATGCCGTATTTGAAAAATACGAGCCCGTTGCCGTGATGCATTTTGCCGCCCTCAGCCAGGTCGGCGAAGCGATGAGCCAGCCTGGTCGGTACTGGGCCAACAATGTGGGCGGCTCACTGTGCCTGATCGAAGCTGCGGTGGCTGCGGGCTGCCTCGATTTTGTGTTCTCTTCGACCTGTGCGACCTATGGGGAGCATGACAATGTGGTGCTGGATGAACATACACCCCAGCAGCCGCTTAACGCATATGGGGCCTCCAAGCGCGCGGTTGAGGACATCCTGAAGGATTTCGAAGCTGCGCATGGTCTGCGCGCGGTCATTTTCCGGTATTTCAACGTGGCCGGCGCCGATCCCGAGGCGGAGGTGGGGGAATGTCACCAGCCCGAAACCCACCTGATCCCGCTGATGATCCAGGCGATCCGCGGCGAGCGTGATGCGCTCACCGTGTTTGGAACCGACTACGAGACGCCTGATGGCACCTGCATTCGCGACTATGTGCATGTCTGCGATCTGGTGGATGCGCATGTTCTCGGGTTGAAGTGGTTGCAGGAGGGCAAGGGCAGCCGTGTCTTCAATCTCGGCACCGGCACCGGCTTTTCGGTGATGGAGGTGATTGAGCATTCGCGGGCGGTGACCAATACGGATGTCCCCTACACCATCGGCGCGCGGCGTGCCGGTGACTGCACCAAGCTGGTCTCCGGGTCACGTCGCGCCGGCGAAGAGCTGGGCTGGGAGCCGGTCCGCTCCTCGCTCGACCAGATGATTGCGGACGCCTGGCGCTGGCACCAGACTGGTGCCTACGAGCGCTGACGTGTCAGCTGATGCGCTGCCCCGCATCTCGGTAGGCGCGGCCTATCGGCTGCGCTGGAAGCGGCGGCGCTGTCTGTGGCGCGCGCTGCGGGCGCGACATCGCTTGCAACAGGTTGTCAACAATACGCGGAATATCAAGCCGGGGGATGTTGTTGTCGTGGTGGTGCTGCGCAACGAGCACCAGCGTCTCCCGCATTTCCTGCAGTATTATCGGGATCTGGGCGCGGGCCATTTCCTGATCGTCGACAACAACAGCACGGATGGCAGCAGCTATTATGTGCGGCAACAGGCCGGCACGGGCGATATCTCGATCTGGCGGACGGCTGACAGCTACCGCGACAGCCGTTTTGGCGTGGATTGGGCCGGTTGGCTGTTGATGCGCTACGGCCATGGCAGATGGTGCCTGACCGTCGATGCGGACGAATTGCTGACCTATGACGGGATCGAGACCCATGATCTGCGGGATTTGGCGGCCTGTCTGGAGCGCCGGGGGCAGATTGGATTTGGTGCCTTGTTGCTGGACCTGTTTCCCAAGGGTCCGCTGGGGCGCCAAACCTATGCGCCCGGGCAGGATCCGACCAGCCTGCTGAACTGGTTTGATCCCGGTCCCTTCCGGTCTCGGCGGCAGGCCCCGCGGGGCAATTTGTGGGTACAGGGCGGTACGCGGGACCGGGTCTTTTTTGCGCAGAGCCCGGATCGTGCGCCAACGCTGAACAAGATCCCCCTGATCCGTTGGAACCGGCGGTATGCCTATACCAACTCCACCCATGCTCTGCTGCCACGCCATCTGAACATGCTCTACGGAGGTCCAGGTGCCCCCGGGCCGTCCGGCGTGTTGTTGCATACCAAGTTCCTGCCGGAGGTCGTGCAGAAGTCCGGGATTGAACAGGGACGTCGCCAGCATTTTCACATGCCCGACCTCTTTGATGACTATTATAACGGAATTCAAAAATACCCGGACCTGTGGCATCCGGGTGCGCTTCGGTATCAGGGGCCGGAGCAGCTGGTCGATCTGGGATTGTGCGGCCGCATCGCCTGGTGATGCTGATCGGTTCGTCGACTATGTAACCATTTCTAAACGCATTGTTTCGATAACGTGGACATGACATATTGCCTGCACCTGTGCGGGCGCATTAAGCCTGTGCCAGGGTCGTGGGGCCGATCCTGAAACTTGAGGGCAGTTATTTGGGGCTTTGGGATTCCTACCAGATGCGGATCAGGCGCAAGCGTCGGGTCCTGCGCGCCTTGCGAAAGTCGCGAGAGTTGCGCTGCATGCAGGACAATACCCACCGGATCCGCCCCGGTGACATCCTGCTGGCGACAACGGTCCGGAATGAGCAAATCCGCCTGCCCTATTTCCTGCAGTATTACCGCAGCCTGGGGGTCAATCACTTTCTGTTTGTCGACAATGACTCGACCGATGGGGTGCAGGGGTATCTGTCCGATATGCCGGATGTCTCGGTGTGGCACACGCGCGGCAGCTACAAACGCGCAACCTATGGCGTCGACTGGATCAACTACCTGCTGCGGCGCTACGCGCACGGCCATTGGTCGCTGGTCGTTGATCCGGATGAGTTCTTTATCTACCCGTTCTGCGATACGCGCCCGATCCGCGCGCTGACGGATTGGCTTGATACATCGCAGATCCGCAGCTTTGCGGCGATGTTGCTGGATATGTATCCCAAGGGCCGGATCGACGAGGTGCCCTATCAGGCGGGACAGGATCCGCTGGAGATCGCGCATTGGTTCGATGGTGGCAACTACACGATCAAGCGGAACAATCGCTACGGCAACCTGTGGATACAGGGTGGCCCGCGCGCACGGGTGTTTTTTGCCGACAAGCCAAAGCTCGCCCCAGCGCTGAACAAGATCCCGCTGGTGAAATGGCATCGCAAATATGCTTTTGTGAGCTCGACGCACATGCTGCTGCCGCGCGGGTTGAACCAGGTCTATGAAACCAATGGTGGCGAGAAGGCGAGCGGAATACTCCTGCATACCAAGTTTCTCGATACCTTCGGCGAAAAGGCCGCGGAGGAGATCAAGCGGCGGCAACACTACGGCAGGTCGGTTGAATACACGGCCTATGCCAATTCGCTCAAGGATCGCCCCGAGCTTTGGTGCAAGTGGAGCGAGAAATATATCAACTGGCGCCAGCTGGAGATCATGGGGCTGATGTCCAAGGGGAACTGGGCATGAGCACCGTCGGCATCGTGATGCTTGTGCATACGGCACTGGAGCGCGCCGAACAGGTGGCGCGCCACTGGACCGCCGCCGGGTGCCCGGTTGTGCTGCATGTGGATCGCAATGTCCCGCGCAAGACCTTTCAGGCGTTCCGCGGGGCGCTTGCCGATGATCCGCTGATCCGGTTCAGCCGGCGCCACCGCTGCGAATGGGGAACCTGGGGCATCGTTGCCGCATCCCAAGCTGCCTCGGAATACATGTTGTCGGAGTTCTCGGAGGTGCGTCATGTCTTTCTGGCGTCCGGGTCGTGCCTGCCGCTGCGGCCCGTGCAGGAATTGATCGACTATCTTGATGCACGCCCGGCCACGGATTTCATCGAAAGTGCCACCACTGCGGATGTGCCGTGGATCGTGGGCGGGCTCAGTGCAGAGCGGTTTACCCTCAGGTTTCCGTTTTCCTGGCGCCGGCACCGCAAGCTGTTTGACGCCTATGTCGCGCTGCAGCGCCGGTTCAAACTGCGCCGTCGTGTACCGGCGGGGCTGGTGCCGCATATGGGCAGCCAATGGTGGTGCCTGACGCGCAGAACCCTGTCGGCGATCTTGGAGGATCCGGAGCGGCCCCGGCATGATGCCTATTTCCGGCATGTGTGGATCCCTGACGAGAGCTACTATCAGACACTTGCGCGGCTCTATTCCGATCAGATCGAGAGCCGCTCGCTGACGTTGTCGAAGTTCGACTACCAGGGCAAACCGCATATTTTCTACGATGACCATTTGCAGCTTTTGCGTCGATCGGACTGTTTTGTGGCGCGTAAGATCTGGCCACATGCGGAACGGCTCTATCAGGCGTTTTTGACGGATGGGGCTGGCGCTGGCACGCGGAAAGAACCCAATCCGGGCAAGATCGACCGCATTTTCGCCAAAGCGGTCGAACGTCGCACCCGGGGGCGCAAGGGGCTCTATATGCAAAGCCGCTATCCGCGGCACGGCGAGGAAAACGGCCTCACGTCGGGGCCCTATTCGGTGCTGCAAGGGTTTACCGAATTGTTCGAGGATTTCGAAACCTGGTTGGCGCGTGCCACGGGGGCCAGGGTGCATGGCCACGTGTTTGCGCCCGGGCGGGCCGAACTCGCGGGCGGGCAGGAGTTGATAAATGGCTGCCTCAGCGATACGGCGGCGCTGCGCGACTACAATCCCGAGAGCTATCTGAGCAATCTGATCTGGAACACCCGCGGAGAGCGGCAGTGCTTTCAGTTTGGCCCGGGCGACACCCAGCAGGCGAATTGGTTCATGGCGCGGGATACCAACGCGCAGATTTCGGTGATCTCGGGCGCGTGGGCGGTGCCCTTGTTCAAGTCCAACCGGAATTTTGCCGACCTGAGGCGGGAGGCCGCCCGGTTGCAGCGGATCGAGTCGGAGCATCTGAAGATCCTGCGGTCGCACTGGGCCAAGGCGCGTATCCGCATCTGGTCGATGGCGGAATTCATCGAGGCGCCGATGGAAAACCTGCAGACAGTTGTTGATGAAATCGGATCGACCGGCGGCCATCTCAGCGCCGCGCCGCGCCTGGTCGACCTGAGCGGGTTTGGTCAGTTCCTGCAAAACCTGAAAAACCAGGGCATGCATCCCTATCTCATGGGGGACTTCCCGGTTCAGAGCCTTGCGCAGCAGAGTGCGCCCCCGCGCCGCAAACCCTATCTGGTGAAGTGAGGTCCGATGACTGGTGCCTTCCACTCCTTTGTCGTGCTTGCTGACATGCGCACGGGATCGAATTTCCTCGAGGCCAACCTCAATGCACTGGAGGGTGTCACCTGCCATGGGGAGGCATTCAATCCGCACTTCATCGGTTATCCCAACAAGGATGACATTCTGGGGGTGTCCCAACATGTGCGCGATAGCGACCCGATGCAGGTGCTGACGGCGATTCGATCCCAGCCGGGCGTGCTCGGCGGGTTTCGCTATTTTCACGATCATGATCCCCGGGTGCTGGATTGCATTCTGGACGATCCCCGGATCGCCAAGATTGTCCTCACCCGCAACCCGCTCGACAGCTATGTGTCGCTCAAGATCGCGCGGAGCACCGGTCAGTGGAAGCTGACCAACGTTGCCCGTCGCAAGGACGCCAAAGCCGAATTTGATGGCGCCGAGTTCGGGGCCTATGTGGAGGCGGTCCAGGAGTTTCAGGTCACCATCCTGAATCGCCTGCAGCGGAGCGGGCAGACCGCGTTCTACATTGCCTATGAGGATCTTCAGGATCTCGACGTGATGAACGGCCTTGCGGCATGGCTGGGCACGCCCGCCCGGTTGGAGGCGCTGGACGAGAGTCTGAAGCGCCAGAACCCGGCGCCGGTGGTGTCAAAGGTCAGCAATCCGGAGGAGATGATGGAGGCCGTGGCCGGGCTGGATCGGTTCAATCTGACCCGAACGCCGAATTTCGAACCCCGGCGTGGTCCGGCGGTGCCGGGCTATGTGGCGGGGGTGGTGACGCCAATCCTCTATATGCCGATCAAATGCGGGGTGGAGGCCGATGTCACCCGCTGGATCGGCGCGTTGGACAAGGTCGAACCCGATGGGCTGATCTCGGGAATGAGCCAGAAGCAGTTGCGGCAATGGCGCAAGCACAATCCGGCACACCGGAGTTTTACCGTGGTGCGGCACCCTTTGGCGCGGGCGCATTCGATATTCTGCCGCAGCATCCTCAGCACCGGGGCTGACAGTCTGGGACAGATCCGCAAGACCCTGCGCCGTCGGTTTGACCTGCAGATTCCGGCGACAGAACCGGATGACACCTACACGCGGGATGATCATCGGGCGGCATTCGAGCAGTTCCTGTTGTTTCTGAAGGCGAACCTGGCAGGGCAAACGGCGATCCGCGTGGATGCGCGCTGGGCCAGCCAGACACAGGTGATCGCTGGTTTTGCCGAGCTCGGTTCGCCGGATCTGATCATTCGCGATCACGAGATGGCCGATGATCTGCCCTGGTTGGCCAGAAAGCTGGGGCGCCTGTCGCCGGGGCCGGTGCCACGGGTTGCGGCTGACCGCCCCTACAGCCTGCAGGACATTTACGACGCCAAGCTCGAGTCCCTGAGCCGCTCGATCTATGCCCGGGATTACATGACGCTGGGGTTTGGCGACTGGGCCTGATCTGTTCGAATTTTCTGTGATTTTAGCGTCGGAACCATCGCGCGGGATCGTATCATTCCTGCAGACTGCAATGGGGACAGACAATGGACAAATCATTCAAACCAAAGAAGATGACCCGCAAGGAGTGGCAGGACAACCGGCCGCTGTTCCTCAAGGGGCTTGGTGTGGGCGCGGCGTTGGATGACTGGCAGAAACACATTGCCAAGGCCAATTATTCGGTGGGGACATTTGCCGCGATCCTCAAGGATGTCGAACATGCGATCATGGTCGTGGGCAAGCTCAAGCTGAAGATCATGGGGGCGATCAAGGTCTGCAAGAAGCAGATTGGCGATCACAAGGGAACCATTGCGGGGTTGGACAACTACCTGAAGGTCGCGGATGACACGCATAGCGATCTGCTCAAGCGGCATGCCTTCGAAAGCAAGATGAGCAAGTTGTCCGACAAGCCGACGGTGGATATGATCCTGAAGGACAGCAAGCTGGCCAATGCCCTGTCGGCATTGCTGAAGGCGACCCATGACGAGCCGTTTCTGGATACCTACATCTTGGTTCACAAGAAAAATAAGATCGCCGAGGCCGTCAAGAAATACGGGCCGAGGAACGACTACAATATCGGTCACCACGCCAACAAGGCGCTGGTTGCGCATTACGTGAAGAAGGATGCGACGGTGACCGACAAAGCCCTGAAGGATGGCGAGAAGACGCTGCGCGCAGACAGTTTCAAACTGATGCGCGGGATTTGCGACCGATTGATGGGGCAGGAATTCGGCGCAGGATTTGTGCGCAAGGCCTACGGTATCTGAGGCTCTCGGCGGATGCGCTCCCTTTGCGCGCATGGGGAGCGCTCCGCGATGTGGTCGCAGGTCACAGGGTGCCTACCACAGGGCGCCTGCCACGGGGGGCTGCAGATCAGGCTTGTCCTGTCAGTCCGATGCCGCTGCGGTGATCAGGCGGCCTGCACCGACTGGCTTTCGGTGAGGATGGTGTGCAGCGTGGCCGGGTCGGGGTTGGCCCGCAGCTTGGTGCAGAAGCTCTGTTCGCGCAGGGTGCGGGAGACAAGTGCAAGCGCCTTGAGGTGTTCGACACCCGCGTCCACAGGTGCAAACAGCGCAAAGACGATGTCGACCGGCTGACGGTCCACAGCGCCGAAATCAAGTGGCTTTTCCAGCGAGACAAACACCCCCACGACGCGATCCACGTCGCTCAGCCGTGCGTGGGGCAGGGCGACCCCATGGCCCACGCCGGTGGGGCCGAGGCTTTCGCGGTCGAGCAGGGCTTCGACGGTAGCCGGCGCATCCAGGTTGTAGGCGGCCTGGCCGACTTCTGCGATTTCCTGAAACAGGCGTTTCTTGCTCGATGCCGCACCAATGACCCGGACGGCCTCCTGCGTGAGGATGTTGGAAATCTGCATTGCCTCTGCTCCACTCAGGGCGAAGGGGCCTGTCGCCGGCCCCCTCTGGTCATTCAGTTCTCGATCAGGGATCGATCCAGCCGATGTTGCCATCTTCACGCCGATACACCACGTTCAGCCCGTCCTTGCCTTCATTGCGGAAGACCAGCACGGGTGAGCCAGCCAGTTCCATCTGCATCACCGCCTCGCCAACAGACAAGGAGGGAATTTTTGTCTCCATCTCGGCGACGATAATCGGTTGCAGTGAGTCCGGCTCGTCGGCGGACTCCGCTTGTTCAGACGCGAGGATATACGAGCTGGCTCCCATAAGTTCAACCGGTTCGGCCCGATCCCGGTGATGGTCCTTCAGACGACGCTTGTAGCGCCGCAGCTGCTTGTCCATTTTTTCCAGACAGGCCTCGAAAGAGGCGTAGATTTCAGTGGCATGGGCCTTGGCTTGGCATGTCAGCCCGGTGGACAGGTGGACGATTGCTTCGCAGACATATTCATGCGCACTGCGGGAGAAGACGACCTGTGCATCGGTCGGTCGGCCTGCGTATTTCTCCAGGATCGCACTCAGTTCCGTCTCTACGTGGGTTTGCAGAGATTCGCCGATGTCGATCTGTTTTCCGCTGACTTTGTAACGCATGTGATCTCCTTTTTGTGTTGCCTGGGCCCGCACCAATGGACACAGCAGGGCTGTGGTGTCGGTATCAGGATCGCCAGGAAGGATGGGCAAACCCTGCAGCGTGCAGCCCGCCGGACCCTGAACACAGGGTCAAAGGAGGGACTGCATCGGGACGCATGTTTGCCATGACACAATTCGATGACAAACCCGGCACGGAGTCAATGCAATTCCACGTGCATCGCGTTGGTTGAAACAACCAGTCGGCGAGCCTTTGCCGGAATGTCTTGCGTCAGGGGTGTTTAGGAAATCCGAAAGTTATCGCCCAGGTACACGCGGCGGACGTTTTCATTTTCAACGACCTCTTCCGGGGTGCCGGACATCAGCACCTGACCGTCGTGCAGGATGTAGGCGCGATCAACGATTTCCAAGGTCTCGCGCACGTTGTGATCGGTGATCAGCACGCCGATGCCCCGCGTTTTCAACTCGGCAACCAGATTGCGGATGTCGCCGACCGAAATCGGATCAACCCCGGCAAAGGGTTCGTCAAGCAGCAGATATTTCGGATCTGCCGCCAGGCAACGGGCGATTTCCACCCGGCGACGTTCACCACCAGAGAGCGCCAGAGCCGGCGCGCGGCGCAAATGTTCGATCGAGAAATCGGACAGCAGCTCCTCCAGGCGTTCGCGCCGTTTGTGTTCGTGGCGAACCGCAATATCCAGCACCGCGGAAATATTGTCCTCGACCGAGAGACCCCGAAAGATCGACATTTCCTGCGGCAGGTATCCGATCCCCAAGCGCGCGCGCCGGTACATCGGCAGCGAGGTCACGGTCTGCCCGTCGATGGTGACGCTGCCGGCCTCGGGAAACACCAGCCCGGCAATCGTGTAGAAACTCGTGGTTTTGCCCGATCCGTTTGGACCCAGCAGTGCGACGACCTCGCCCCGGTTGAGCTCCATCGAGACATCGCGGATGACGACCTTCTTGCGGTAGCTCTTGCGCATCTTGTTGACGCGCAGCCCCGACGACCCGGTGGTGACTGTCAGATTTGGATGGGTCATCAGTTATCGCTACCGCCGCCGAGGGTGGTCCGAACCCGGCCGCTGAGCGTCGCGTTGCCGGTGGTAAGATCGACCGTCATGGTCTCTGCGCCGAGGGTGTTGCCGGCCTGGGTCAGCAGCACATCCCCCCGCATCACCACCGTGCCGCTTTCGATGGTGTAATCGGCCTCGCGCGCTTCGGCGGCATCCTCGCCGCTCACAAGCACGACATTGCCACGCGCCTCGAGCCGTTTGATCCCGTTGCCCTCGGCCCGTCTGATGACCAGAACGTTATCCGCGCTCAGCCGCATATCACCCTGAATGATCAACACGCTGCCGGTCAGCAAGGCAGAGCCGTCTTCCTGGTTCACCCGCATACTGTCGGAGGTGATGTCGACAGGTTGCGACGTGTCCGTCTGCAGGATCCCAAAGGACACCCCGGTCCCCTGCGCCATACCGGCGGGGGCCTGTCCCAGGGCCATCAAACCAAAGAGCATAACAAATGTCAGTCGTCGCACGGGTTATCTTTCTACTTTTGCAGGATCGTACACCAGCTTCACGCCGTCCGTGAACTCTATATGTACGGGACTGTTCTTCGATTGTGTGAAGATCCGCATGGCGCCAGCGGAAAAGTCACCAAAAGGACCAGTGGCGGTGATTGCGCCGGGGCTGCGGGCTTCGATGCCGCTCAGCAGCGCCTCCAGGGTGTCGGTTTCGACCCGGGTGCCGTTTGCGGTCAGGATACGCACGTTCCCAGTGAGTGTGGCGGTTCCCTTGTCGGGCCGGATCGACCCGGAGTCGGACAGCAGCAGAATGCTGTTTCCTTCCGTGGTCTTTATTTCGGCCTCTAGATCGGTGGCAGAGGCCGTGCCCTGATCGCCATCAGGCAGGGCTTTTGCAGCGGCAATGGTGATTTCGTGACCCGAGTCCGTGGTGCCGGTGAAAAACGGCGCTGTCACCTGCTGTCCCCGGAGCCGGTTTTCGATGTCGACCTGGGCAAAGGGGATCGCAGGTTCGTTTTCCACGCCGCGCGAAATCAGAAACAGGGTGGAGAGCAGCCCGAGCGACGCCAGCGGCAGCACTACCTTCAGGTAGGCGACAGTGCGCGAATAGCGATCCATGGCTCGTCCTTCCTGTGTTGGGGTTGCGGATCAGGGCGTCGGCGGGGTGCGGCGGGCACCGTCAGGAATGGGCAAATATATCCGTGTCCGGCCAGCCAGCCAGATCAAGCTGCGCGCGCACCGGCAGAAAGTCAAAACACGCCTGAGCGATCTCCGTGCGGCTTTCACGCGCCAGGCGCTTGTCCAGTTCCTTGCGCAAGCGGTGCAGATAGAGAACGTCGGAAGCGGCATAATCCAGCTGAGCCTGGGTCAGGGTCTCGGCGCCCCAGTCGCTCATTTGCTGCTGTTTGGAAATATCCTGCCCCAACAGATCCTGGGTCAGGTTCTTCAGGCCGTGGCGATCCGTATAGGTTCGCACCAGACGGCTGGCGATCTTGGTGCAATAGACCGGCGCCGCCAATGTCCCAAAGGCATGATAAAGGGCAGCGATGTCAAAGCGCCCGAAGTGAAAGAGCTTCAGAACCTTCGGGTCGGCCAGCATCCGGGTCAGGTTCGGCGCGGACGTCTGCTCTTTTGCGATCTGCACGATATGGGCATTGCCGTCGCCGCCCGACATCTGCACCACGCAAAGACGGTCCCGATGGGGGTTCAGCCCCATGGTTTCACAATCAATGGCGACAACCGGTCCAAGGTCGAGTCCGTCCGGAAGGTCTTGCGGATAAAGATGCGTGGCCACGGGGCGATCCTTGGTTGCGGTTGGTTCTGGCGAGCTGGCTTCGACATAGGCGCTTTGAGATGCGAACTCAACCGCTGCTGCCCTGCGGAGGCGGCGCCGGTTGGCGTCTGGCGATCACGGCCGGGGGGCATCCGGCCAGGTCGATCGGGCGCGTCGGCTATCGCGATTGACAGCGCGCGGAGATTCTGTTTTATTTTAATCGCCGAAATAAATATGTGTACGACCCCAGCGGTCGTGCGCGTCGGGCGATTGGGAGGACATCGTATGTTTCTGGGTCTTGACGTGGGGACGTCGGGGCTGCGCGCGTTGCTGGCCGATGAGGGTGGCAATGTCATTGGCGTGGCGGATGCAGCTTATGGGGTCTCACACCCGCATACCGGGTGGAGCGAACAGGACCCGCAGGACTGGATCACCGCCTGTCAGACCGCAATTGCAGCGCTGCGTCGGGACCACCCGACCGAGCTCGCCGCGTTGCGCGGCATCGGCCTCAGCGGCCACATGCACGGGGCCACCCTGCTGGATTCGGCGGGCAAGGTTCTGCGCCCCTGTATCCTGTGGAACGACACGCGTTCGGCTGCCGAGGCGGCCCAGCTGGATGGCACAAAAGGCGTGCGGGATCTGTCGGGCAATATCGTGTTTCCCGGCTTCACCGCGCCGAAACTGGCCTGGGTCAAGGCGCATGAGCCGGAGATCTTTGCGCAGGTCGCCAAGGTGCTGCTTCCCAAGGATTATCTGCGCTACTGGCTGACCGGCGCCTACGTCTCTGACATGTCAGACAGCGCCGGGACGTCATGGCTTGATGTGGGCGCGCGGGATTGGTCGGAGCAGCTGCTGGAAGTGTCCGGCATGCGCCGCGACCAGATGCCCGACCTGGTCGAAGGTTCCGCCGCCGGTGGCGACTTGCGTGACGCGCTTCGCGATGAATGGGGCATCGACGGTGCGGTGGTTGTCGCCGGGGGCGGTGGCGACAACGCGGTTGCCGCCTGCGGGGCCGGGTGTTTCCGTGAGGGTGAGGGCTTTGTGAGCCTTGGCACCTCCGGCGTGCTCCTGGCCGCCAAATCTGCTTATAAACCTGACCCGGCCTCGGCTGTGCATACCTTCTGCCACGCGGTGCCGGATACGTGGTATCAGATGGGGGTGATCCTTGCGGCGACGGACTGTCTCAATTGGCTGTCGCGCACGCTTGGGCAGACCCCGGCGACGCTGGCGGGACTGCTGCCGGATCAGGTCACGGGTCCGTCTTCGGTGACGTTCCTGCCCTATCTTTCTGGCGAGCGCACACCGCATAACGATGCCCGCATTCGCGCCACGCTTGCAGGGCTTGATATTGGCGATGGCCCGGCAGAGCTGACACAGGCGGTGATGGAGGGTGTGGCCTTTGCGCTGCGCGATTGCCTTGAGGCGCTCAAGGGCACCGACACCAACCTCACGCGCCTGCTTGCAGTGGGGGGCGGCACCCGGTCGCCTTATTGGGTGGAAACCCTCGCGACTGTCCTTGGCGTGTCCCTCGACATTCCCGACAAGGGCGAGTTTGGCGCGGCATTGGGCGCCGCCCGTCTGGCGATGACAGCCACAGGCGCCGACGTTTCCGCCGTGATGACTGCACCGCCCATCGCCCACACCATTGATCCACGCCGCGACCTGACCGAGGCCTATGATGCCTCATACGCAAGGTATCGCGCGCTCTATCCCAACATGAAGGCACTGATGACATGACCACCGGCTTCTTTGGCGACGTTTCCAAAATCCAGTATGAAGGCGCAGACAGCACCAACCCGCTGGCCTTCCGCCACTACAACCCCGACGAGGTGATCCTCGGCAAGCGGATGGAAGAGCATCTGCGCTTTGCCACCTGCTACTGGCACAACTTCGTATGGCCGGGCGGCGATCCGTTTGGCGGCCAGACCTTTGACCGCCCGTGGTTCAAGGACACGATGGAGGCCGCCAAGCTCAAGGCCGATGTGGCGTTTGAGATGTTCACCCTGTTGCAGTCGCCCTACTACTGTTTCCATGACGCGGATGTGCGGCCGGAGGGGGCGAATTTTGCGGAAAACACCCGCAACCTGAATGAGATCGTCGAGTATTTCGCGCAAAAGCAGGAAGAAACCGGGGTCAAACTGCTCTGGGGCACCGCCAACCTGTTTTCCAACGCGCGGTTCATGTCGGGGGCGTCGACCAACCCGGACCCGGATGTCTTTGCCTTCTCGGCGGCGACCATCAAGACCTGCATGGACGCAACCCACCGTCTGGGCGGCGAGAACTATGTGCTCTGGGGCGGTCGTGAGGGCTATGAAACGCTGCTGAACACCGATCTTGCGCAAGAAGACCAGCAGATGGGCCGGATGCTCAATATGGTGGTCGAATACAAACACAAGATCGGCTTCAAGGGCGCGATCCTGGTGGAGCCGAAACCGCAGGAACCTTCCAAACACCAGTACGACTACGATGCAGCGACCGTCTATGGCTTCCTCAAGCGCCACGGGTTGGAAAACGAGGTCAAACTGAACCTGGAGCAGGGCCACGCGATCCTCGCGGGACATTCGTTCGAGCATGAAATTGCCACAGCACAGGCGCTGGGCGTCTTTGGGTCCATCGACATGAACCGCAACGATTACCAGTCCGGCTGGGACACCGATCAATTCCCGAACAACACGCCGGAGGTGGCGCTGGCCTATTACCACATCCTGAAACACGGTGGCTTTACCTCGGGCGGCACCAATTTTGACGCCAAGCTGCGCCGCCAGTCCATCGACCCGGAGGATCTGCTGATGGCGCATGTCGGCGGCATGGACATCTGTGCGCGCGGTTTCAAGGCCGCTGCCGCGATGATCGAGGACGGCACATTGGATCAGTTTGTCACCGACCGCTACGCCGGGTGGCAGCGGGACGACGCGCAGGATATGCTCTCGGGCAAGCTGTCACTGGACGACATCGCACACCGGGTCGAAGCCGAAGACATCAACCCCAAACCCCGGTCCGGGCGGCAGGAATATCTGGAAAACGTCATCAACCGGTTTGTCTGAATGAGCAACGCGCAGATCGTGGATCACGGCCTTCACCAAGGCCACATGCTGAAAGAGGCGCGGCTGCACAGCGCGGGCCTTTCCGTCAGCCTGCTGAACTTTGGTGCCGTAACCCGCGATCTGCGCCTGTTGTACGACGACCGCCCGCTGATCCTCGGGTTTGAGGACCCGGCCGCCTATCTGTACAACCCGGGCTATCTCGGCGTGATTGCGGGGCGCGTGGCCGGGCGGATCAAGAACGCGCGCTTTGCCCTTGATGGGCAGAGCTACCAACTCGACGCCAATGAAGGCGATACGCTGCTGCATGGCGGGGCACAGGGGTTTTCTCATGTGTTCTGGGAGCTTGAACTGCTCTCTGACGCCAGCGCGCGCCTGCGCTACCACTCACCGGAGGGGGAGGCGGGGTTCCCCGGTGCAGTGGATGTGTCGCTGACCGTGACGCTGGACGGGCTGGCGATCACCTATGACATGCGGGCGGACGTGAGCGCACCAACCCCGATCAGCCTCGCGCAGCACAACTATTATAACCTGACGGGCGGTACGCAGCCGATCCGCGATCACCGCCTGCAAGTGGACGCCAGCAGCTTTCTCGTGTTGGACGACGCCAATGTCCCGACCGGTGAAATCGCAGCGCTGGATGGCAGCCATCATGACCTTCGTCTGGGGCGCAGTTTTGCCGACGTTGATCCGGAACACCGAGGCAGCGATGTGGCGCTTGTGTTCGACACCTGTCGTGATCCGCAATTGCCGGTGGCGACACTGACCGCACCGGATGGGCTGCAGATGCGGATCGTCAGCGATCAGCCCTGCGCGCAGATCTATACCGCCGCCGCCCTGCCGCCCCAGTCCGGTGCGCTGTCAGGACAGCAGATCGGCCCCGCCATGGGAGTCTGTTTTGAGCCGCAGGGCTTTCCCAACGCGGTGAACCTGCCGCAGTTCCCCAGCGTGATCGCGACCCCGGATCACCCCTACCGTCAACGCCTGCGCCTTGAACTCGGGAGGATCTGATGCACCGGATGATCGCGCTTGCCCTGCTGGGAGCCACGGCCGCACAGGCGGAGATGCGCCCTGACCTTGGCCCGCGCCCGCAGTTTCCGGCACCGGATATGGCGGCGGTGGAGCTGGGGCAGCTGTTGTTCTACGATCCGATCCTATCGGGCAATCGCAACATCTCTTGCGCCACCTGCCACCACCCGCGCTTTGGCACCGGCGACGGTCTGTCGCTGGGCTTGGGCGAGGGCGGTATCGGCCTTGGCCCCGAGCGCCGCGCTGATCCTGCCAATCTGCCCGAGCAGCGCATCCCGCGCAATGCGCCGGGTCTGTGGAACCTTGGTGCACCGGAATTCACCGTGATGTTCCACGATGGACGGCTGGAGGATCACCCCGACCACCCCGGCGGTATCCGCACGCCCCTGGGCGAGGATATGGTTGCGGGCTTTGACGACGCGCTTGCCGCGCAGGCGATGTTCCCGGTGCTCTCTGCCGATGAGATGGCCGGGCATTACTCGGAGAACGAGGTCGCAGAGGCGGTGCGGCTGGGGCAACTGTCCACACCCGGCGGCGCATGGGACCGGATCGCCGCACGTGTCGAGGCCATCCCCGCCTATCGCGCTGGTTTTGATGCGGTGCTGGGGGAGGGCGCGCCAATCACCTTTGCCGACATCGGCAATGTGCTTGCGGATTTCATCCGGTTCGAGTGGCGCGCCGATATGAGCCCCTTTGATACCTATATGCTGGGGCAGGGCGATCTGCCTGCGCCCGCCCTGCGCGGAATGGAGCTGTTTTATGGCGAGGCCAATTGCAGCCAGTGCCACTCCGGCTGGTTCCAGACCGATCATGATTTTCACGCGCTGGCGGTGCCGCAGATCGGGCCGGGCAAGGCCGCTCGGTTTGAGACCCACAACCGCGACGAAGGCCGCATCCGCGTCACAGGCAAATCACAGGATGCCTTTGCCTTTCGCACGCCGTCTTTGCGCAACATTGGCCTGACCGCGCCTTATGGCCATTCCGGTGCGTTTGCCACGCTGGAGGGCATTGTGGTGCATCACCTGCGGCCGGGGGAGTCATTGAATAATTACGACACGTCAGCCGCGATCCTGCCTGACCTGCCCGGACAACAGGATTGGGCTGTGCACGAGTCCGCATCCGAACGCCAGGCGCTTGCACAAGCGGTCAGCTACGCGCCGGTGCACCTCGCGCCAGCGGAAATCGCGGATATTGTCGCGTTCCTGCATGCGTTGACGGACGATGTCGCCGCGGCGGGTCGTCTTGGGGTGCCGGAACAGGTCCCAAGCGGGCTGCCGGTGGATCGTTAGATCGGGCTATTGCGTCAGGGTGATCTGTTGATTGGCATCGACAGTGTGCCAGTCAGAGGTCGACCCATCAGGCCAGTTCACGCGGACCCGCACACGGGCGTGAGGTCCCAGACCGAAGTGCAAGGCCCCGAGATCACCACCCGCATGGCCACCACCCACGGTCACCTCGCGGCTGACGTCCGTATCGCCCAGTTCCATCTCGACAAAGGCGCCAATGGCATGGGTGTTTGGCGCCGCGCCCTTGAGGCGCAGCAGCAGCCAGTTGCCACCTGCGGAGTTTGTGTTCTGCCAGACCTCCAGAGGCGCACGGCGATTGACCACCGCAATATCGAGGCGGCCGTCCAGGTTCAGGTCCACCAAAGCCCCGCCGCGCCCGCGATGCAGGCTGTCGATACCCGCCGTCGCGCCAACCTCGACAAAGCTACCGTCTGCCCGTTGCAGCATCAGGTTGTTTGGGTCTTTCTGGGCGGCATCGGGCATCTGCTCGACATTGCCCTTGGTGACAAAGATGTCATCGCGCCCGTCGTTGTTCACATCCCCGAATGCTGCGTGCCACCCGGTCGAGGGGCGCCCATCGCCGCCGGTATAGGGCCGGTGGGCGGTGGTGCCAAAGCCATAGGTCACGTCTTCCCAGACCGGGCCGTCCGCGTCGGGGGTTTGCAGCTGAAACTTCTGGTCCCCCATCGAGGTCAGGTAGACGTCCTGAAACCCGTCGCCGTTCATGTCCCGGGAGGCGATTCCCATGCCCCAGAGCGCATACTCGCGCCAACCGTCCTCGGCGTCATAAAGGCGGGGCGCTGCCTCCATCGCCCACATCTGTTCCTGTCCGCCGCGCACATAATAATGCCGGTCGTTCGACACCCTGAGATCGGCGCGACCGCTTCGGTTCCAGTCGCTGAACAGGAGCGAGAGCGCGCAGTACCCCGGCGTCAGCCGTTGCACCGGGGCATAGGATGCTCCGGCGGGACGAAACAGCAGCGTGTCGTCGCAGGTTCCGAATGGCCCCTCCGGATCTGTGCGGTCCACATAGGTGCCAAAGGCCAGCGTCGGCAGAGCGTTGTCTCCTTCCCAGGTGGCGGAGAACGCGGTTGTCCAATGGTCGCCACTGACAAAGCCCAGCGTGTCGAAGGGTTCGAACTGGCACTGTCCGAGGCCACGCATCAGCACATCCGGCCCCGCGCGCAGGATGACGAGGTCGCCCAGCTCATCGCCGTCGATATCCAGGGGATAGGCGCCGGTGACCCCCGTGAGCGCCAGCGCCGGGGGTGTTTGTGGGGAAAACGCCAATGATGCGCCAGGTTCAGCCGTGGCATTGACAAAGAGCTTTGCCGGATTGGCCCCGCCCGCAGCATAAAGGTCCGGTAGCGTGTCGCCGTTGCAATCGAACACCGCAAGGCCGCCGCCCACGTAATGCTCCCATCCGCCGTCATAGACATGCTCTGCGATGGGCACCGGTGTGAACTCTGGCACCGTTGGTTCGGCTTGGGCGGGATGGGCCAGCATCAACAGGGCGAGGGCACACGCGTCAGGCCGCAGCATTGGCCAACTCCTTCACTGTCTGTGATGTGACTTCCTCGATGCCATAGGCGGCGGCACCCTTGGCCCACATCAGATCGCCCCAATCGTGGACGATCACCTCGGGCAGGGGCGCATCCACCTGAACGACCCATTGGCGCATCTCCTCGATCAGCTTGTCGGAGTAGAGATAGTCGAACGACAGCCGTGCGCCTGCGAGGATGATCTTGCTGGGATCAAAGATATTCACCACATTGGCCAGCCCCATGGCAAACATGCGCCGCGCCCGGTCGAGGATCGATTGCGCCATCGCATCTCCATTCTCGGCCGATTGAAACAGAGAGGCGATGGTCCTGTGGCGCTCGCTGCCGCTGGAGATATTGGCCTCGCGCAGGAGCGCATAGTCACCCACATAAGCCTCCAGACAGCCGCGCTGCCCACATTGGCACAGCGCCCCTTCGAGGTGGACCTTGGTGTGCCCGAATTCAGCGCCACAGCCGCGGGTGCCCCGGTAGATCTGCCCGTCGATCACGATGCCCATGCCGACGCCATGTTCGATGGTGATGACGATGAAATTATCGCAGGTGCGGCCCTCGCCGAACAGGTGCTCGGCCTTGGCGACCAGATTGGCATCATTGTCGAGGAAGACCGGGCAGGGCAGGTCCCGGGCGATTGCCGCACCAAACTGCACGTTGCGCTCCTCGAGCGAGGACGACCAGTAAATGAAACTGCGTTCCGCATCGATCATGCCGGCCATGCCCAGCCCGACGCCGGACAGGTCGTCGATCCCGAAACCTCCCTTCTTGCAGGTATACTCCAGCGCCCGCCGGATCTGGGCGCAGAGGTCCGGGACGGGCATGTTGCCCTTGACCAGGGGCATCTCGTGGCTGGCCAGTTCCGTGCCGACAAAGTCGGTGATGACGGTGGAGATCACATGGTGCGAGACCTTCAAACCGGCAATCCGATGCGCATCCCCGCGGATCTTGAGCGCGACGCGCGGGCGTCCGCGCTTGGTTTCCGAAGATCCGTCCGGTGCGATTTCCTCGATCAGACCGGCAGCCAGCAACTCTGCGGTGATGGCGGTGACCGTTGCCGGGCTGACGCCGGTTGCCTTGGCGATGTCGATGCGGGCGATGCTTTCGGCCGCACGGATCACGTCCAGGATCTGCTGCCGTCCGCTTTCACGCTGGTCGCTGCCCGACGACAGCCGTCCTGATCGTGCCAAATTGATCCTCCTCCGATGCCGTCTCCACGCGGCAGCGCCGCGTTATGGCACCATAAAATGCCTCCGGCAATCTCTCCCTCGTCGCAGCCTACATGATTTAATTTGAAACTCAAAAAAAATATTGCTACACACGACTCACAGTGTGGGCCCGGCAAAGCAATTGGCCTGCATGACAAGGGAGGAAGACATGAAATTCTTGAACGGACTTTCCGTTATCGCACTCAGTGCATTTGCTGCATCCTCGGCCTTTGCCGCGGATCTGACCGTCGGCGTCAGCTGGTCAAACTTTCAGGAAGAGCGGTGGAAAACCGACGAAGCGGCCATCGTGTCCGCCCTGGAGGAAGCCGGTGCTGAATATATTTCCGCCGACGCGCAGTCCTCGTCTGCCAAGCAGCTTTCCGACATCGAAAGCCTGATCGCCCAGGGCGTGGATGCGCTGATCATCCTCGCCCAGGATTCACAGGCGATCGGCCCGGCCGTGCAGGCTGCCGCCGATGAAGGCATTCCGGTGGTCGCCTATGACCGTCTGATCGAGGACAACCGCGCCTTTTACCTGACCTTCGACAACGTCGAGGTTGGCCGCATGCAGGCGCGCGCGGTGTTCGAGGCGATGCCCAAGGGCAACTACGTGATGATCAAGGGCTCGCCCACCGATCCCAACGCGGACTTCCTGCGCGGTGGTCAGCAGGAGATCATTCAGGCCGCGGTTGATGCGGGCGACATCAATATCGTGGGTGAGGCCTACACCGATGGCTGGCTGCCCGCCAACGCGCAGCGCAACATGGAGCAGATCCTGACCGCCAACGACAACAATGTCGACGCGGTTGTGGCCTCCAATGACGGCACCGCGGGCGGTGTCGTGGCGGCGCTGACCGCACAAGGCATGGAAGGTATCCCGGTTTCCGGTCAGGACGGCGACCACGCTGCGCTGAACCGCGTTGCCAAGGGCACCCAGACCGTGTCGGTGTGGAAGGACGCGCGTGACCTCGGCCATGCCGCAGGCGAGATCGCCGTGGCCATGGCCGGCGGCACAGCGATGGAAAACATCGACGGTGCCGTGTCCTGGACCTCGCCGGCGGGCACCACCATGACCGCCAAATTCCTGGCGCCGGTTCCGGTGACCAAGGACAACCTGTCGGCTGTTGTGGATGCTGGCTGGATCACCCAGGAAGCGCTCTGCCAGGGCGTGGAAAACGGCCCGGCCCCCTGCAACTGATCTAACCAAATCGGATGGTCCGGAGTTTTTCGGACCATCCACCCCCTTTTTCTGATATACTTCGCTGAATACTGGAGCCGGATATGACCGACACCACGTCTCAGCCAATCACCCCCCAAACCAAGCGCAATGTCTTCCAGCAGCTTGAGCTGGATGTGCGGCTATTGGGTATGATTGGTGCCTTCATCATTCTCTGCATCGGGTTCAACCTGGTGACCGATGGGCGCTTCCTGACGCCGCGCAACATCTTCAATCTGACGATCCAGACCGTCTCCGTGGCGATCATGGCCTCCGGCATGGTGTTTGTAATCGTCACCCGCCACATCGACCTCAGCGTCGGCGCGCTGCTGGCGACCTGCTCCGCCATCATGGCGATGACGCAGACCGAGTTTGTGCCGAATGTGCTGGGGCTGGGCCTCAACCATCCGATCACCTGGGCGGTTGCGGTTGTGGTCGGCCTGGTCGCGGGCACCCTGATCGGGGCGTTTCACGGTTGGATGGTCGGCTATCTGACAATCCCCGCCTTCATCGTGACCCTGGGCGGGTTTCTCGTCTGGCGCAACGTGGCCTGGTACATGACCGACGGTCAGACCATCGGCCCGCTCGATTCCACCTTCCTGATGTTTGGCGGCACCAACGGCACCCTCGGGATCACCGCAAGCTGGGTGCTGGGGCTCGTGGCGACCGCGCTTGCATTGTTGACGCTGTGGAACAGCCGCCGCGCCAAGCTGGCGCATGACTTCCCGGTGAAACCTCTCTGGGCCGAGGGCGTGCTGGCCGCAATCATCGCCGCATCCATTCTCGGGTTTGTCGGCACCCTGAATGCCTATGAGATCCCGACCCGTCGTCTGGAACGCATGTTCGAGGCTCGCGGCGAGGTGATGCCCGAAGGCTTTACCCAAGGCTATGGCCTGCCGATTTCCGTGCTGATCCTGATCGCAGTGGCGGTGGTGATGACCATTGTGGCCCGCCGCACCCGTCTGGGGCGCTATATCTTTGCCACCGGCGGCAATCCGGACGCGGCAGAGCTGTCGGGCATCAACACCCGTCTGCTGACGGTAAAGATCTTTGCCATCATGGGCTTCCTCTGTGCGCTGTCGGCGGTTGTGGCCTCGGCCCGTCTGGCCAACCACTCCAACGACATCGGCACATTGGACGAACTGCGGGTGATCGCGGCGGCCGTGATTGGCGGCACCGCGCTCTCTGGCGGATTTGGCACCATCTACGGCGCCATCCTCGGCGCGCTGATCATGCAGAGCCTTCAGTCCGGCATGGCCATGGTGGGCGTCGATGCACCGTTCCAGAACATCGTTGTCGGCTCCGTGCTCGTCGCCGCCGTCTATATCGACATCGTCTATCGCAAACGTGTGGGGGCCAAATAATGACCACTCCCAAGGAACTCCGCGCCCAGGGCGCAACTCCGATGGTGGAGATGAACAACATCTCCATCTCGTTCGGCGGCATCAAGGCGGTGGACGACGTCTCGGTCGATCTGCACCCGGGCGAGGTTGTGGGCCTGCTGGGCCATAACGGCGCCGGGAAATCGACCCTCATCAAGGTGCTTTCGGGCGCCTACAAGATGGACTCGGGCGAGATCCGCATCAACGGCAACAAGGTAGAGATCACCAACCCCCGCGATGCCCGCAGCCACAATATCGAGACGATCTATCAGACGCTGGCGCTGGCGGACAATCTCGATGCGGCCTCCAACCTGTTTCTGGGGCGTGAGATCGTCACTGGCACCGGTCTGGTGAATGACGCTGCGATGGAGGCCGAATGCCGCAAGATCATGGGCCGCCTCAACCCGAACTTCCGCAAGTTCAACGAGCCGGTCTCGGCGCTCTCGGGCGGGCAGCGGCAATCGGTGGCGATCGCGCGCGCGGTCTATTTCAACGCCAAGATCCTGATCATGGACGAACCCACCGCGGCGCTGGGTCCGCATGAGACGCAGATGGTGGCGGAACTGATCCAGCAGCTGAAGGCGCAGGGCATCGGGATCTTCCTGATCGACCACGATGTGCATGCGGTGATGGAACTCTGCGACCGGGCCTCTGTCATGAAGAACGGCCAGCTTGTGGGCACCGTCGACATTGACGATGTGACCGATGATGATCTTCTGTCGATGATCATTCTTGGCAAGACACCGGGCGAAGCTGCGGCCTGATCCCGGCATGTCCGAGGTTTGCAAAGGGGCGCATCCGCGCCCTTTTGTGTTTGGCGCATCGCCAAGCCGGAGCGCGGTTGCCCATCGGAAAGGGAACACACGAGTTCACCCAGAGCGCTGAATTCTAAGCTTGAAAGCAGGCTCCGTTGGGTTTAAATCCACCGTCGATCCGCCTCAATAGCTCAGCTGGTAGAGCAGGTCCTTCGTAAGGACAAGGTCGGGGGTTCGAGTCCCTCTTGAGGCACCACTCACACTTTTGATGGTGTGCGATTTCTTTGAGCGGTGTGCCCGCGAGGTGATCTCGAAGAAGCGCGGCAATAAACGGGAAACGCTCTGCTTGGACCGGTGGGGTCAATCCGATCTTGGCGACAAGAGCCCCTCCGCACTTTCGCCGGCAGATTTCGCCGCGTGGCGTGACGCCCGGTTGCAAAAGGTGGCACCCTCCACAGTGCGGAGAGAAATGACTCTCATGGGGTCTGTGTTCTCCGTGGCTCGGCGGGAGTGGGGATTGATGGGAGATTCACCTCTGACCGATGTGCGCAAGCCGCAAGAGTCAGCTGCGCGGGATCGCTTGCCGACGAACGCGGAGCTGGAGCGGCTTGTGCTCTCCGCAGGCAATGACCTCAAAAAAGCGACGGCGCGCGCGTTTCATGCATTCTTGTTTGCGGGAGAAACCGCAGTGCGTGCCGGAGAAATTGTCGGCATGAAGTGGGGGCACATCGACCTTGAGCGCCGGGTTGTGGGGTTACCTTCGTTAAGAAGCTTGCGTGCATTTTCCCGTTGGTCCCGAGCCTGCTTGAGGCTCAGATCAGGGTATTTTCCGAAAGAGAGCAGTTTCTCTTTCCCCATCCAGCGGTATTTGAACCGCCACAGTTTGGAGCCACCGGGATTGACCAAGAGGAACAAGCCGTCGAAGTCGGCCTGCTTATAGGGTTTCTCTTTCGGCTTTAGAGCGCGGACTTTGGCATCGCTCAGAACAGGCATCTGGGGGTACCCTCATTTCACGACCTCGGCGGTACCCCGACCCATACCCCCATTGAGGGTAGAGTGGGCTGGATCGCTTCGGACAAACTCGGACAAAGGGTCCGGCATTATCGACGAAATTCAGGCAATTAGAAGAAATTACAAACCACAACTGGAATTGATTGTGGTGCCCGGGGGCGGAATCGAACCACCGACACGAGGATTTTCAATCCACTGCTCTACCCCTGAGCTACCCGGGCACGGGAAGGCGTGTTGCCTTGGGTGAAGGCCTTCTATGCGCTGTGTGATGCAGTGTCCAGAGGCTTTTTCAAAGAAAATCTCTAATGTTCCGTGGGAGGGCGGGTCTCGTGTTCTTCCAGCGCGTTTTCAAGGTCTTCCTGATCTGCGCTGGGGACGGAATAGCCTCCGTTCAGCCATTTCGCGAGGTCGAGGTCGGCGCAACGCTTGCTGCAGAAGGGGCGATAGGCGCGCAGCCCGGGTGCGCCGCAGATCGGGCAGCTCATGAGAGAACCTCCGACAAGGGCAGGCGGGCGCGTTTGCGCTGCAACTCGAAATGGCCAAGCGTGGTCCAGCCGGCCAGCGTGGTCTCTTCCGGGTCGGATTTGAAGGCGGCGCGCAGGGCGGTTTCGAAGGTGCGGCGGTCCTTCTTCGGCATCGGGGCGGCGTCGATCACGATCTGACCGCCAAGGCCAAGGCAACGCAGGACGCGGGGCAGGGCGCGGGCGCAGGCCATATTGGCCTTTGTGCCGGCCGCCAGCGAGGTGTCGCTGCCGGTGTTGACATCCACCGCCACCAGGGCGCGGGTGGGCTCCACATAGAGAAACGCGCCCGCACCGATGGCAATCTTGCCGCTGCGCAGGGTCTCCAGCGCATCCAGAACGCCGCAGCGCTCAAATCCGCCGGGCGTCTGCTCGACCTGAGCCGGATCGGTCCATTCGCGCCAGGCCTGCAGATGGGGCGTGTCGCCTTCGTGCAGCACTTCGGCGGTGTCGGAGGGATCCTCTAGGACCTGGCGCGCGGCTGCGACCATCGTGGCGACATCCTCGGCGATGTCCTCGGGGTCGGCCCCGGCGCAGGCAGATCGCAGGATCAGTCCGAAGTCCTCGCCCTCCATCTCGGTGTGGGCGATTTCCAGCAGGCGGTCGCGTTCATCCTCGTCCCGGATCGCGCGAGAGATATTCAGCCCCGGCGCCTCTGGCGTGACAATGGCGTAGCGGCTCTTGAACAGGAGCTTTTGCGTCACCGGCAGGGCTTTGCCCGGTTCGGCATAGCCGGTGACCTGGACCAGCAGCATCTGCCCGGGGGCCAGACCCTTGACCTGGCGCAGGAAGGCGGGGCCGTCGGGGGTGCTGAGGAACATGCCTCCCTGACCCTTGACGGGGCGGTCGGCGCGGGCGCGGTAGATGGTGCCGGGCAGGGGCGCGTCACCTGCGATCAGAAAATCTTCGAGCGTGCCGTCCACCATCAGGGCCGCGGCCTCGCGCCCTGCGATGTGATCGAGAATGATCTGGGTGCCTTTCATGGCGCTTGGTCCTTGTAGAGAGGGTATCCTGCCGCGTGCAGCAAGGTTGCGGTCTCGGCCAGCGGCAGGCCGACAATAGCGGTGAACGAGCCGCTGATCCACGGGATCAATGCGCCTGCGGGGCCCTGGATGGCATAACCGCCGGCCTTGCCGTCCCAGTCTCCGGTCGCAAGATAGCCGTTCAGTTCCGCGTCCGAGAGGCGTTTCATCTTGACCTGGCTGACAACATCGCGTTGCCACAGCTGGTCGTTCCGGCGCAGCGCCACCGAGGTAATGACGCGGTGGCGGCGGCCGGAGAGGGCGAGCAGGAATTCCGCGGCCTCGCCGGCGTCACGGGGTTTGCCCATGATGCGACGCCCCAGCGCCACAGTGGTATCGGCACAGAGCACCAGATCATCGGGCGCGGACGTCACGGCCTGGACCTTTTCGCGGGTCACCCGGGCGCAGTAGTCGCGCGGCAGCTCCGCCTTGTGCGGGGTTTCGTCGATGTCCGGCGGGCGAATGTCGTCCGGGGTGATCCCCAGCTGCGCCAGCAATTCCAGCCGACGCGGGCTGCCCGAGCCAAGAATAAATCCCATGCTTGCACTCCTGCGGTTTGCCGCCCCGGTTCCTGATCCGTGCCCGGCCTGCGGGGTGGGGACGGGCGGGCCATGAAACCAAAAGCCGTAGCAAAACAAAAGCCCGGCACCGGGCCGGGCTCTTTCGTCTGAGGCGAATCGCGCTTACTTGAAGCGGTAGTTGATCCGCCCCTTGGTGAGGTCGTAAGGTGTCATTTCCACCTGGACCCGGTCACCAGCGAGGACGCGGATGCGGTTCTTGCGCATCTTGCCTGCCGTATGTGCTATGATTTCATGGCCGTTTTCCAGCTCGACCCGAAACGTCGCGTTTGGCAGGAGTTCCTTCACGACACCGGGAAATTCGAGCGTATCTTCCTTGGCCATGTTGTCTCCATATTTGTGTTTCCCCGGATGACCCGGGACGTGCGCTTAAATGAGCGCATTTCTCCTGATTTTCAAGGGCGCATTTATATCATGGCTCGGTTAACGACAGATTGCGTGCGGGTTTCCTGTTCTTCCCAATGGGACCGATTGCGCACGACGCCCTCCCGGCGCACGTGTTCAATGGCCGAACGATCCACATCGGCATAGGTCCATCCCGGCTGATTGAGCTGGCCTTCTGCCAGCACGCCGGTCGCGGGAAAGCCGGTGTCGGGCGGGCCAAAGATGCCACCCATGCCGGTATTGACGTCCACCGCCTCGGACCATTCGGCCGGACCCACAATCGACGACATGGCGGTGACGCATTGCTGTTCCAATGCGCGGGACATGGCGCCGATGCGGACGCGCCAATAGCCGGCCAGGGCCTCGGTGCAGGAGGGGACAAGGATGACATCCGCCTCTGCCAGGGCACGCCCCAACAGCGGGTATTCACTGTCATAGCAGATCAGCACCGCGATCTTGCCCAGCGCGGTGTCAAAGATCTTGAGCGGGCCGCCAGGGGCAATGTCCCACGGGTCGCGTTCAAACATCGTCATGATCTGCTTGTCCTGGGAGTCCCGCAGGCCGGTGGGGGTATAGAACTCCGCCCGGTTCACCGGGCGTGCAAACCCCGCATGCACCGGCGCGGATGCGCCGAGAATGTGAACCTTGTACTCCGCCGCCAGCTGCAGGTGCAGTGCCGCGGCGTCTTCCATCTTTTCCGACACCGACTGGATCGACGCCTCCAGGTTGCCGGCGATCGCCGTGCCATCCAGCGTCGACAGCTCCATCGCGCCGTATTCGGGAAAGACCAGCAGATCCGCACCGTTCCCGGCAGCCGTCGCCACCCAGTCCGCAAGCTTGTCCTGATAGTGGGCCCAGCTGTCGAGCCAGTCGAGCGGGTAAGCGGCAGTGGCAATTCTCATGCATTCTCTCCAGTCGTGACCTGCGCATATGGCTATCACGCAGCAGGGCGCACTGCCATCTCGTCGCGGGTATTGCGTGCAGAAAACTCTGCCGGGCGCGCCGCGCGTGTCAGTGGCGCGTGCGGTTCTCGGACACAAAGGCAAGGGCGGCGTCGCGCGTGCGCAGCGCCGTCTGTCGGATCAGGGCGGGGGCGACCCGGGCGCTTCCGGCGCAATGGGCGTAGTCGCACAGGGCTGGTTTCAGGTGTTGGAAACAGGCGAGGCGGAAGGCAGGCGGCTCGGTGACAGAGCTCATCGCGTCGCGCAAGGCATCCAGCGTGTCAAAGGTCAGCTGCGCGGCTTTGGTCAGCATGCCCGCGCGGGCATGGCAGTCCGCCGCATTGGCGCTGGCGGCCACCAGCATCGGCGGCGCACCGGCCAGCGTGGCGCTGTCCCGGTCGGTTCGAAACCGCCACTGCGCCTCTTGAAGGGCCCGGTCATAAAGCGGCTGTGCACGCGAGAGATCATTGGCATCAAAGGCGGCATTCGCCTGTGTTGTCAGCCGCTTCCAGACCGCGTCGATGTGATCGGGTCCCGGGGTGGTGCGGCGGAGGGGATCAGTCATCATCTGCGGCCCTTTCAAGGTGCACAACGGTTTCAATGCGCGTGACCCGATACCCGGCAGGGGGGCGGATCGGTGCGCCCTTGGGCATGTCGAGCACACGGTTTTCGGTTTCGATATAAAAATGCCCATGCGCGCCGGTGCCGGTGTCGAACCAGACGCGTTCACCGGGTACGGCAACGCGATGGATCAGCCCCGCCTGTTCAAATGCCCGCAGCGCATTGTAGACCGTTGCCAGGGACAGTTTTTCATCCGCGCGTGTTGCCTCTGCATGCAGGGTTTGTGCGTCGATGTGGCGGCCCGCCCCGGTAAACAGCAATGCTGCCAAGGCGCGGCGCTGGCGCGTGGGGCGCAGGCCGTGGGCGCAGAGCAGGTCTTCGGGTGACAGGCGGGCCGGGGTCCTCATGTGCCAGCGCCCTTGCCTGCACCCATGGCGGGTTGGGGTCTTGCCGGCAGGTGCTGGCCCGGCCTTGATGCGGTGCCGCTCCTGCGCCGGCCGATCCCTCTGTGCGCATGCCACGCCATCGCCCGGCCTGCCCATGGGGCGCGCATTCGGCCCGCTGTCCGGCAGGCGAAGGCGCAGATGCGCCGCCTCGGCGGGCGTCGTGCTGCTGTGGAATATGCGAAACCGTCAGAACCATTCATCATGGCTCAGGTCTTAAGCGAGGCAGTTTGCGATTTCAACGCTTTTGAGAATGCTTCGCAATTGCATTGACGCTGCACAGCCGTCGCACTATCACAAGGGCAAGCTGTCGGCCCCGCAGGGGCTGATTCGAGACAAGGAGTGAACAGATGACGCAAACCAAACGGATGTTGCTGCCGGCCGCCACGGCGCTTGCCATGGTGTTTTCCGCCGGTGGGGCGATGGCGCAGGACGACAAGATGAAGGTCGTCACCACCTTCACTGTTCTGGCCGATATGGCGCAGCATGTGGCCGGCGACGCCGCCGAGGTGGTCTCGGTCACCAAACCCGGCGCGGAAATCCACGGCTATGAGCCGACACCGCAGGACATTGTCCGGGCGCAGGGCGCCGATCTGATCCTGTGGAACGGCATGAATCTCGAACTGTGGTTCGAGCAGTTCCTGACCAACCTCGGCGACGTCCCCTCCGTGACGTTGACCGACGGGATCGACCCGATCTCGATCGCCTCGGGTGCCTATGAGGGCAAACCCAATCCGCACGCCTGGATGGGTCTCGACAACGCATTGGTCTATATCGACAATATCCTCGAAGCCTTTGCCGAGCACGATCCGGAGAATGCCGCGACCTATGTGGCAAATGCCGCCGCCTACAAGGATGAGCTGCGCGCCACGCTGGAGCCGCTGCGGCAGGAGATCGCCACCATCCCCGAGGCCCAGCGCTGGCTGGTGACCTGCGAGGGGGCGTTCAGCTATCTGGCGCGGGATTTCGGCATGAAGGAGCTGTACCTCTGGCCAATGAACGCCGACCAGATGGGCACGCCGCAACAGGTGCGCGCGGTGATCGACGGGGTGCGGGACAACGATATCCCGGTGGTCTTCTGCGAAAGCACGGTGAACACCGCCCCCGCCGAACAGGTCGCCCGCGAGACCGGGTCGCATTACGGCGGAGTGCTCTATGTCGACAGCCTGTCAGAACCCGATGGCGCCGTGCCCACCTATCTCGACCTGCTGAAGGTGACGTCGCAGACCGTGGCGGACGGGCTCACCACCGGCACCAACTAAAGACTCCCCTTGCCGTTGGACCCGTCGGGCGTATCGTCGTCCGGCGGGTCACGGCCGTTTCAGGCACCGACCTTTTCCGGTAGAAAGAGTGTTATGAAAGACGAAAGCCATATGGTTCGGGCACAAGAGGCCGCAGACGGCATCGCGGCCCAGGATGTCACCGTCACCTACCGCAATGGTCACACCGCCCTGCGCAACGCCAGTTTCCAGATCCCGCGCGGCACCGTGACGGCGCTTGTGGGGGTGAACGGGGCCGGCAAATCGACACTCTTCAAGGCGATCATGGGGTTTGTGCCGGTGGCCCGGGGCGACATCCGCCTGCTGGGCCTCAGCGTCAAGGAGGCGCTGAAGCGCAACCTGGTCTCCTACGTGCCGCAGTCCGAAGAGGTGGACTGGTCCTTTCCGGTGCTGGTCGAGGATGTGGTGATGATGGGGCGCTATGGCCATATGGGTTTTCTGCGCCGCCCGTCCAAAACCGATCACGAGGCGGTCGAGGCCGCCCTGGCGCGGGTGAACATGCTGGAGTTCCGGTATCGTCAGATCGGCGAATTGTCCGGCGGGCAGAAAAAACGCGTCTTCCTGGCCCGGGCCCTGGCGCAGGATGGCAAGGTGATCCTGCTGGATGAGCCGTTTACCGGCGTCGACGTGAAGACCGAGGAGCAGATCATCGCGTTGCTGCGCGCCTTGCGCGACGAGGGCCGGGTGATGCTGGTCTCCACCCACAACCTCGGTTCGGTGCCCGAGTTCTGCGACCGCACCGTGCTGGTCAAGGGCACGGTGCTCGCCCATGGCCGCACCGAGACCACCTTCACCCGCGAGAACCTGGAAATGGCCTTTGGCGGCGTGCTGCGACATTTCACCCTTGGCGGGGCCGACCTGCACGAGGATGACGACGAACGGCAGGTGTCGATCTTCACCGATGATGAGCGCCCGCTGGTGCAATACGGTGAAAAGACCCGCAAGACGGAGCGCCGGAAATGAGCGTTCTGCTGGAGCCCTTTGCCTATGGTTACATGACCAATGCCATGTGGGTGTCGGCCCTCGTGGGCGGGGTCTGCGCCTTCCTGTCGTCCTATCTGATGCTCAAGGGCTGGTCACTGATTGGCGATGCGCTGGCCCATTCCGTGGTGCCGGGTGTCGCCGGGGCCTATGTGCTCGGTCTGCCCTTCGCGCTGGGTGCGTTCTTTTCCGGTGGGCTGGCCGCGGCGGCGATGCTGTTCCTGTCGGACCGGTCGGGCCTGAAGGTCGATGTCATCATCGGCATCATCTTCACCTCCTTCTTTGGCCTCGGGCTGTTCATGGTCTCGGTCAATCCGATGTCGGTGTCGATCCAGACCATCACCATGGGCAATATCCTGGCGATCACCCCCGAGGACACGTTGCAGCTGGCGATCATCGGCCTGGTGTCGCTGGTGATCCTGCTGGCAAAGTGGAAAGACCTGATGGTCACCTTCTTTGACGAAAGCCACGCGCGGTCGATCGGATTGCGCCCGGGGCTCCTGAAGGCGGTGTTCTTCATGCTGCTGTCGGCCAGCGTGGTTGCGGCGATGCAGACGGTTGGCGCGTTCCTCGTCATCGCCATGGTGGTGACACCGGGGGCCACCGCCTACCTGCTGTGTGATCGCTTCCCCCGGCTGATCCTGACCTCCGTGGCGATCGGCGCGGTGACCAGCTTTGCCGGTGCCTACATCAGCTATTTCCTCGATGGTGCTACCGGAGGGGTGATCGTGGTGCTGCAAACGGCGATCTTCCTGACCACCTTTGTGCTGGCGCCCAAGCACGGCTTGCTCGCCGCCCGCAGGAAGGCCGCCGCCGCGATGCAGGAGGAGCTGGTCTGATGCTTGATACGCTTCTGATGCCCTTCCAGTTCGGCTTCATGCAGAACGCCTTCTGGATCGCGGTGATGGTTTCGGTCCCCACGGCGCTGCTATCCTGTTTCCTGGTGCTGAAAGGCTGGGCCCTGATGGGCGACGCGGTCAGCCATGCGGTGCTGCCGGGGATCGTGCTGGCCTATCTTCTCGGGCTGCCGCTCATCCTCGGGGCCTTTGCCGCGGGCATGCTGACGGCAGTGGCCACGGGCTACCTGTCGGAAAACAGCCGCATCAAGCAGGACACCGTGATGGGCGTGGTCTTCTCCGGCATGTTCGGGCTTGGCATCGTGATGTATGTCGGGTTGCAGACCAATGTGCACCTCGATCACATCCTGTTCGGCAACATGCTGGGGGTGGGCACGCAGGACCTGTGGACGGCAGGGATCATTTCGGTCTGCGTCGCGGCGGTGCTGGGCATGAAGTGGAAGGACTTCATGCTGCATGCCTTTGATCCCGCGCAGGCCAAGGTCTCCGGCCTGCCGGTGGGGCTGCTGCACTATGGTCTGCTGGCGATCCTGTCGCTGACCATCGTGGCGACGCTCTCGGCCACCGGGCTGATCCTCGCGGTCGGGCTGCTGATCGCGCCGGGGGCAATCGCCTTTCTGCTGGTGCGCAGCCTCAAGCGGATGCTGCCGGTCGCGGTTCTGGTCTGCATGATCTCGATGCTGGGCGGTGTCTATCTCAGTTTCTTCATCGACAGCGCCCCGGCACCGACGATCGTGCTGATCCTGACCGGGATCTTTGTGATCGCCTTCCTGCGCCGGAGCATTCAGAATCGTCAGGCCTCGGCCACGGTATGAGACCTCCGCCCCGGGACAGCCGGGGCGGTCTCAGACGGTTTCGCCGCGTTCCCGGGCCAGGCGGATCTGTTTCTGGCGCTCGCGAAAGCGTTCCTTGTCCGCATCGGATGTTTCATGGATGCACTGGTGGCAGGAGACCCCGGCCTCATACTCGGGCCGGGCGGTGTCCTCCGGCAGGATCGGACGCCGACAGCCGTGGCACAGGTGGTGCGGGCCTTCGACCAGGCCGTGCCCCACGGACACCCGGTTGTCGAACACGAAACACTCGCCCTGCCAGGTGCTGTCCTGCTCGGGCGTTTCCTCCAGATAGCGCAGGATGCCGCCCTTGAGGTGATAGACGTCCTCCACCCCCTGCGACAGAAGGTAGTTCGTCGACTTTTCACAGCGAATGCCGCCGGTACAGAACATGGCGACGCGCTTGTTGTGAAACCGGTCCTTGTTCTCTTCCCACCACTGCGGGAATTCGCGAAAGCTCTCGGTCTTGGGGTCGATCGCGCCCTCGAAGGTTCCGATCGCCACCTCATAGTCGTTGCGGGTGTCGATCAGCACCACATCTTCAGAGCGGATCAGATCGTTCCAGTCTTCCGGCTCCACGTAGTGGCCGACAGAGGCGCGCGGATCCACATCCGGCTGCCCCATGGTCACGATTTCCTTTTTCAGCCGCACTTTCATCTTGCCGAAGGGAGGCTCCGCGGCGGTCGCCTCTTTCCACTCCAGCCCGGCGCAGCCCGGCAGGGATCTGATATGGGCCAGCACCGCATCAATCCCCGCCCGTGGCCCGGCGATGGTGCCGTTGATCCCTTCATGGGCCAGCAGCAGCGAGCCTTTGACGTTCTGCGCGACGCAGAGATCCAGCAGCGCCGGTTTCAGTGCGGCGGGATCGGGAAAGCGGGTGAACTGATAGAGCGCGGCGATGGTATACATGCCAGCGCGCATAGAGCCTCGTGCAGGGTTTTGCAAGATGCGAAGATGTCAAGCGCCAGCGTTGTAATAAGTATGTGAAATACATAAAATGTTTGCGAATGTGTCACAGGCCGGCCCGGCGGTTTTCAATTTAAGGTTGATTGCACTTGTCGTGGGTTTCGACGCACACTCGACCGGGGCGGAGACAGGACACAGGAGGCCGAGATGACCGAGGCGCTGATCGTAATCGATGTACAGAACGACTTTTGTCCGGGTGGCGCGCTGGCGGTCCCGGACGGGGATCAGGTGGTGGCGCCGATCAATGCGATGATGGCGCGGTTCGACACCGTGATCCTGACCCAGGACTGGCATCCGGCGGGACATTCCTCCTTTGCCAGCACGCACCCGGGGCGGGGACCTTTCGACACGCAGGAAATGCCTTACGGACAACAGGTTCTGTGGCCCGACCATTGCGTGCAGGACAGTGACGGCGCGGCGTTTCACCCGGATCTGCGCACCGATGGCGACCTGATTATCCGCAAGGGGTTTCGCCCCGAAGTGGACAGCTATTCCGCCTTTTTCGAAAACGATCAGACCACGCCCACCGGTCTCGAAGGGTATCTGCGCACGCGCGGTATCACCGACCTGACGCTTGTGGGGCTTGCCACCGATTTCTGCGTTGCCTTCTCGGCGCTCGACGCCCGGCGTCTGGGGTTCTCCGTCAGAGTTGTGCCAGAGGCCTGCCGGGCGATCGACCTCGAGGGCTCACTGGAGGCACAAATTGAGAATATGCGTCAATGCGGCGTGGAATTTGCCTGAAAGCATCACCCAATTTGTTAATCTCAAACCTGTACACAGAGGCCGATCCACAGATGACGGAGCGGATATAACCGGGTTCGCAGGGAATGGAGCAGACAAACCGCACGACAGACGGGCCGTTGGCGCAGCACAACGCGCAATTCAGCTCTGAGGGGCTATTGCAGCGCTATGCCACTGCGCGCAGCGATCTGTTTCCGGCCCGCGCGGCGATTGCCTTTGCCACGGCGGCGGCGCTTGCCCTGATTGTCGGCCTATTCTGGGCCGCGCTGACCTTTCTCACCTATGTTGTCGCCGACGGCAGCGAAACCCTCTACCTGCGCCGGCTCTCGGCCCGGTTGCAGGCGGGCCAGAGCGTGGCGCAGGCCCGGGGGCTGACGACGCTGTTCTCGGCGCTCTATGCGGTCGCGGTCTGCGGGTTTGCCACCGTACCGCTGTTGCATCCCCTGGACCCGACGGACGGCCACCTGATCCTGGCAGAGCCCTTCTTTGCCCTCTGTGTGGTGCTGGGCCCGTCGCTGAGCGCGTCGCTCGATTATCGCTACAACCCTCCGGCGGCGATGGTCAGGCTGGCGATCTTTGCGTTGATGCCGCTGCTGATGGTGGCTTATTTCTTCAGCGACCACCCCAATATCGGGCCGGATCTGCAACTGATCGGCGCCGGGTTCCTGGCCTATTACATCGCCCAGATCTGGTTCCTGGTCTTTGTGCAGAAACGGCACCAGCACTCGCGCCGGGCGATGCGGTCTCAGGCGCTCCAGCGGCAAGCGCTGGAAGACGCCTACATGCGCCTGTTCGACCAGAAGCAGGAGGCGCGCCGGCTGGCGATGATCGCCGAACACGCCAACGACGGGGTCATGCTGATCGGGTGCGATGGCATCGTGCGCTGGGTCAACGAGGGCTTTGTCCGGATGACCGGATTTTCCTTCGATGAACTGGTCGGATCCTCCCCCGGAGCGCTGCTGAACAGCCCGGAAACGGACCCCGAGGCCCTGCGCCTGATCGAACAGGGGCGGGCTGCGGGCAAACCCTTCCGCGCCGAGCTGGTGAACCGGCGCAAGGACGGTCAGGACATCTGGATCGAGACCAATCAGGTGCCGATCTTTGACGACAATGGCCGGATCGAGACCTATATCGCGGTGGAACGCGATGTGACCGCGGCCAAGCAGCATGAAAGCGAGCTGGAAGAGGCCCGCCATGCCGCCGAAGAGGGCGCCCGCATCAAGGAAGAGTTCCTGGCCACCATGAGCCATGAATTCCGCACCCCGATGAACGGGGTCATCGGCATGGCCCAGATGTTGCAGGCCACCGATCTGAGCGAGGATCAGAAACTCTATACGGAAACCATCCTCAGTTCGTCCCGCGCGCTGCTGTCGCTGATCAACGATGTGCTCGACCTGTCGCGGATGAATGCCGCCGGGGTCTCGCTGTTCGATGTGGATTTCGACCTGCACAGCTGCATCCGGGACACGGCGCTCCTGCTGCAGGGGCAGGCCAGCGACAAGGGGCTGTCCTTCGACATCGATCTTGATCCCGATCTGCCGGTCTGGGTGACGGGGGATGACCGGCGGTTGCGACAGATCCTGATGAACCTGGTGGGCAATGCCGTCAAGTTCACGCAACAGGGCGGGGTCACCCTGCGGGCCCGTGCCGAGCTGCGCGCGGAGCAGATCGAACTGGTGGTCTCGGTCGAGGATACCGGGATCGGCATCCCCGCCGACAAGCTGGACTATATCTTCGAACGGTTCACCCAGGCGGATACCGCGATCTCGCGCAGCCACGGTGGCACGGGGCTGGGCCTGTCGATTTCGCGCGGGCTGGCACGGGCGATGGGCGGTGACATATCGGTCACCTCCACCCCGGATGTGGGCTCCTGCTTTACCCTGCGCATCGATCTGGCCGTGTCCTCCGCCCCGGCTGGCGAGGCGGTGACGGATCCGCCGGCGCTGACACCGGCCCTGTTGCAGGACCTGCGCGGCCTGCGCTTGCTGGTGGCCGAGGACAATCGCGTCAACCGGCTGTTGATCAGCAAGTTCCTGGCCGATGCGCCGGTTGATCTGAAGTTTGCCACAAACGGTGCCGAAGCCGAGGCGCTGGTCCGCCGCCAGCAGCCGCAGGTGGTGCTGATGGATATGTCGATGCCGGAGGTCAACGGGTTGCAGGCGACGCGCGCGATCCGGAAGCTCGACATAGCGCAACCCTTCATCGCGGCGCTGACGGCGAATGCGGACGAGACCAGCCGTCAGGCCTGTCTGGAGGCCGGGATGGACTGTTTCCTCAGCAAACCGCTGTCGCGCAACGAACTGCTGACCGTGTTGCTGAATTTTGCGCAGACCATGCGGGAAACCCAGGGCGGTTGAACCGCTTGCCGAATGGTTGCAGCCTGTCCTATCAATCAGTGAACAATCGGAAGAGGTCTGCCCGTGGACATTGCAACCCGCGTCTACAATCACAAGTGGAAGATCGATCCGATCGTCCGGTCCCTGATCGATACGGATTTCTACAAGCTGTTGATGTGCCAATCGGTGTTTCGAAACAAGCCCAACACTCAGGTCACGTTTTCGCTCATCAACCGGACCACGTCGGTGCCCTTGGCAAAGCTGATCGACGAGGGCGAATTGCGCGAACAGCTGGATCACATCCGGTCCCTGAGCCTCAGCCGCGGCGAGAGCACCTGGCTGCGCGGCAATACCTTCTACGGCAAGCGGCAGATGTTCCGGCCCGATTTCATGGAGTGGTTCGAGGGGCTGCGCCTGCCGCCCTATCATCTGGAGCGCAAGGGCGACCAATACGAACTGACGTTTGAGGGCTCCTGGCCGGAGGTCATGCTCTGGGAGATCCCGGCGCTGGCGGTGCTGATGGAATTGCGCTCCCGCGCGGTGCTCAACGACATGGGGCGGTTCGAATTGCAGGTGCTCTACGCGCGGGCGATGACCAAGGTCTGGGAGAAGATCGAGCGGCTGCGGCAGGTCGACGGTCTTGGCATTGCCGATTTCGGCACCCGCCGGCGCCACAGCTTCCTGTGGCAGGACTGGTGCGTGCAGGCGATGATGGAGGGGCTGGGGGATGCCTTTACCGGCACCTCGAATTGCCTGATCGCCATGCGCCGCGAGGTCGAGGCGATCGGCACCAACGCGCATGAGCTGCCGATGGTCTATTCGGCGCTGGCAGAGGATGATGCGGCGCTGGCACAGGCGCCCTATGACGTGCTGTCGGATTGGCACGAGGAGCACGACGGCAACCTGCGCATCATCTTGCCCGACACCTATGGCACCCAAGGGTTTCTCGACAATGCGCCGGACTGGCTGGCCGGATGGACCGGCATCCGTGTCGACAGCGGCGATCCTGCGGCAGCGGCGGAGATCGCCATCCGCTGGTGGCAGGAGCGGGGCGAGGATCCGCGTGACAAGCGGGTGATCTTCTCTGACGGGCTGGATGTCGACAAGATTGCCGAACTGCACCGGCAGTTCTCGGGCCGGGTGAAGGCGTCTTTTGGCTGGGGCACGCTGCTGACCAATGATTTTCGCGGGCTGGTGCCCGATGACGGTCTGGCGCCGTTCTCGCTGGTCTGTAAGGCGGTGTCGGCCAATGGGCGGCCCACGGTGAAACTGTCGGACAACCCGGAAAAGGCGATGGGACCGGCAGATGAGATCGCGCGCTACAAGCGGGTCTTTGGCGTCGGGACGCAGGAGAGCATCGACGTGATCGTCTGACGGCCCGGTGAACGGTGACAGCGGAGGGAGGGGGCGCTGCCCCCTCGGGCCATTGGGCCCTCACCCCCGGGATATTTCGGAGAAGATGAAATGCTCAGCCGTGATGCGCGGCCACGGTTTTCAATTGTGAAAACCCATAGAGCGCCTCAAAGCCCTTCTCGCGACCATGGCCGGATTTGCCGATGCCGCCAAATGGCAGTTCCACGCCGCCGCCCGCGCCATAGGTGTTGAGGAAGACTTGTCCCGCTTTCAGCCGCTTGGCCAGCCGGAGTTGCCGGGCCCCGTCGCGGGTCCAGAGGGCGGCCACAAGGCCGTAGTCGGTGCTGTTGGCGATCCTGACCGCCTCGGTCTCGGTCTCAAACGGGATCAGCACCTGCACCGGGCCGAAGATCTCCTGCTGCGCCAGCGGATGATCCGGGGGCACATCGGCAAACAGGGTGGGGCGCACATAGGCGCCTGTTGCGGGCGCGGTGGCGCTGATCCGGCCCTGACCGGCGATTTCGAGGTCCGCGCCTTTGGCCAGGAAGCCTTCGACGATCTCTTTCTGGCGAGATGAGATCAGCGGGCCGAGGCGCAGGTCCTCTGCCGCCGGGCCGACGGTGAGATCGGCATAGGCCGCAGCCATCCGCGCCTTGACCGCCTCATAGACCGGGCGTTCGACCAGGATCCGCGAGGCGGCAGAGCAGGTCTGGCCACCGTTCTGGATGCCGGCGTTGACGAGGAACGGCAGGGCCGCGTCGAGGTCGGCGTCGGCAAAGACGATCTGCGGGGATTTGCCGCCCAGCTCCAGCGTCACCGGCACCACGTTTTTTGCCGCCGCAGCCTGCACCAGCGCGCCGGTGGCGACCGAGCCGGTGAAGGAGATATGCTGCACGCCCGCATGGCCCGAAAGCGCCGCCCCGGCCTCCGCCCCCAGCCCCGGCACCACGTTCAGCGCCCCGGCGGGCAGGCCGGCCTCCGCTGCCAGATGGGCAAAGGCCAGCGCCGTCAGGCAGGCTTCTTCGGCGGGTTTCAGCACGCAGGAATTGCCCATCGCCAGCGCCGCGCCAACCGACCGTCCGATGATTTGCATCGGATAGTTCCAGGGCACGATATGGCCGGTGACGCCAAAGGGTTCGCGCAGGGTGTAGACGGTGTAGCCGTTCATATAGGGGATGCTCTCGCCCATGACCTTGTCCGCCGCACCGCCGTAAAACTCGCAGTAACGCGCCAGCGCCACTGCATCGGCGCGCGCCTGGGTCAGGGGTTTGCCCACATCCATCACTTCCAGCGCTGCCAGCCTGTCGGTATTGTCGGCGATGACCTGTCCGAGGCGGGTCAGGATGCGGCCGCGTTCGGTGGCGCTCATCTCGCCCCATGGGCCCTCCTGCGCGGCCTGGGCGGCGTGGACTGCTGCGTCGATGTCGGCGTCGGTGCCCCGTGCGATCTGGCAGATTTCGCTGCCATCGGAGGGGTTTACCAGTGGCAAGGTGGCGCCACTCAGGGGCGCCTGCCATGTGCCGCCAATCAGGCAAAGCGCCGGGTCGAACCACAGGGGGGAGGTGTCAGCCATGCGGGGGTCCTTCGATCTCAAAGGTGAAGCTCTTGACCTGGTGGTCGGTGAAGGGCGCGCCTTCGCGCAGGGCGCGGACGTTTGGCAGCAGGGTCAGCCGGGTGCCCCAGAACGCCGCCGCCGCCGGCGAATGCCGCGAGATGCCCATGCGCCAGAAGCCGGGAAATTCATTGAGGATCAGCGCGGCGGCCTCCATCCCAAGCCCCTTGCGGCGGTGTTGCGGCAGGATCATGAATTCAGAAAACTCCCGCCGGTTATCGGGCAGGTTCAGCACGATGGCAAAGCCGACGCGCGTGGCGGCGTCATGGATCCAGAAGGCCGTCACATCCTTGCGGTTGAGCAACTGACCCGCCCGTTCCGTCGGATCAATGCGCGCCAAGGGGGCGACCTCGGCAAAATAGGGTGCCAGCAGGCTGGCAAGCCGTCCCCGCTCTCGCGGCAGGATCAGCGAGAGCGTGACACTCATGCCGGGGCCTCAAGCGGTTCGGTCGGCGTGATGTCCGGCAGCACGGGGGCGGCGGCCAGCAGCGTCTGGGTGTAGGCGTGTTTGGGCGCGGTAAAGACCTGTTCCACCGGGCCTTGCTCGACGATCTCCCCCTTTTGCATCACCAGCACGCGGTCGCAGACCTCGCGCACCACGCTCAGATCGTGGCTGATAAAGAGATAGGTCAGCCCATAGGCGTCGCAGAGCTCGGCAATCAGGTCGAGGATGCGGGCGCGGACGGAGACATCGAGCGCCGAGACCGCCTCGTCAAAGATGATGAGTTCGGGCCGGGTAATCAGTGCGCGCGCAATGGCGATGCGCTGACGTTGCCCGCCTGAAAACTGATGCGGATACTTCTGCGCGTCCGCCGCCGACAGGCCGACGTCCTCAAGCACCTGACCCACCAGATCCTGCCGGGCGCGGCCCGTTGGGGCGTCCGGCGACAGGTGGAACGGTTCGGTGACCAGGCGCTCCACCCGGTGGCGGGGATTAAAGCTGCCATAGGGGTCCTGAAACACCACCTGCATCGCTTGCCGCTGGGCGGGGCTGCGCTGTTGCAACAGCGGCTGACCGTTCAGCAGCAGTTCTCCGCCTTGCAGCTCTTCGAGACCCAAAATGGCCCGGGTCAGGGTGGATTTGCCGCAGCCCGACTCGCCCACCAGCCCCAACCGCTCGCCCTTGTGAAGCGTGAAACTGACGTTGTTCACCGCGCGAAACCGCCCCGGTTTGCCAAGCCAGCCTTTGCGCGGCGTGGTGTAGTCGCGCACGGCGTTGCGGACCTCTAGCAGGGGCGCGGGAGCCTCGGGTGCGGCGGGCAGGGCGACCTTATGGGCGGAGGCTTCAAACAGCATGCGTGTGTAGGGGTGGCGCTGATGGGTCAGCACGCTCAGGGTGGGGCCGCGCTCCACCACTTCGCCCTTGCTCATCACCACGATGCGGTCGGCAAGGTCCGCGACCACCGCGAGGTCATGGGTGATGATCATCAGCCCCATGCCGTATTCGCGCACCAGATCGCGCAGCAGATCCAAAATCTGCGCCTGCGTGGTCACATCAAGCGCGGTGGTGGGTTCATCCGCGATCAGCAGTTTGGGCCTGAGCGCAATCGCCATGGCGATCACCACGCGCTGACGCTGGCCACCCGACAGCTCATGCGGGTAGCGGTCCATCGGAAACCGTTCGGGAGGCAGGCCAACACGGGTCAGCACGCGCGCGGCCTCGGCTTTTGCATCTTCCGCGCTGGTATCGGTATGCAGCAGGATGGTCTCCATCACCTGCGCGCCGATGGTCATCACCGGGTTGAGCGCCGTCATCGGTTCCTGAAACACCATGCCGATGTCGCGCCCGCGCCGCTGGCACATCTCGTCCTCAGAGAGGGCGCAGAGGTCCTCATCCTCCAGATAGATCGCGCCCCGGGTGACGGCGGCCTGCGGCAGCAGACGCATCACCGCAAAGGCAGTCATGGACTTGCCCGACCCGCTCTCGCCGGTCACCGCAAGGATCTCGCCAGCGGCAATCGACAGGGTCACATCCCGCAGGATCGGCAGCGCCCCGATCGAGACCGAGAGGTTGGACACATCCAAGAGGCTCATGCGCGCCCCTCCATCAGGCGGGGGTCAAAGCGGTCGCGCAGGCCATCACCGAGCAGGTTCAGCCCCACCACGGTGACGATGATCGCGCAGCCCGGCACAATCGCCAGATGCGGGGCAAGGCTCACAAGGGTCTGGGCCTCGGCCAGCATACGGCCCCAGCTGGGGGTCGGGGGCTGGGCGCCAAGACCCACGTAGGACAGCCCCGCCTCGGCCAGAATGCCAAGCGAGAACTGGATGGTGCCCTGCACGATCAAGAGGTTGGCGATGTTGGGCAGGATATGCTCTGCGGAGATCCGCGCGCGCGATTTGCCCGCGACCCGCGCGGCCAGAATGAACTCCCGCGCCCAGAGGCTGAGGCTGCCACCCCGCGCCACGCGCGCAAAGACGGGGATGTTGAAAATGCCGATGGCGATGATGGCATTGATCGCGCTGGGGCCGAAGACGGCGGTGATCAGGATCGCGATCACCAGCGAGGGGAAGGCAAAGACCAGATCATTGCCACGCATGATGACCTCATCCAGCCAGGAGCCGCGCGTTGCCGCTGCCGCCAGTCCAAGCGGCACACCCAGACCGATGCCGATGCCGACGGCCAGCAGGGCCACCGCCAGCGAGGTGCGCGCGCCGACCATCACCATCGACAGGATATCGCGGCCAAAATGATCGGTGCCCAACAGATGCGTGCCATTTGGCGTCTGGAGCTTGTCGGGGATGTTCATCACCGCATGATCAAACGGCGTCCACACAAAGGAGATAATGGCCAGAAGCAGCATGATCCCAGAGAGGAGACCGCCAAGAAACAGGCTTCGGTTCATGACGCCCTCGCGTGCAGGATATGAGGACAGCGCTCGACCCTGGGTGGGTGCGAAGCGCCCTCCCGTGGGGAGGGTCGGGCGCTGTCCGGCAGGGCCGGACACTTAACTTCAGAGTTGATGCCCGTCATGCCGCCCTCCGAAGCCGGGGATCGACCACCGCATAGGCCATATCGACAAGGAAATTCACAAGGATCACCGCAAAGACCAACAGCATCACGACGCTTTCCACCACGATCAGATCGCGCGCCGAGATTGCCTGAAACACCAGCCGTCCAAGGCCCGGTAGGTAGAACACCTGCTCGATGATGATCGCCCCCGCCAGCAGGAATGAGAACTGCAGCCCGATGATGGTCAGCACCGGAATAAGCGCATTGCGCAGCCCGTGTCGGCGGATCGCCTGTTTCTGGCTCAGCCCCTTGGCGCGGGCCGAGCGCATGAAATCCTCGCCCAGAACCTCCAGAAGCGCCGAACGCATCACCCGGGCCAAAATCGCCGCTTGCGGCAGCGCGAGCGCCACGGCGGGCAGGGTGAGCGCATGAAGCCCCGCCCAAAGCCCCTTGTCCCAGCCGACAAACCCCCCGGCAGAAAACCAGCGCAGGTTGATGGCAAAAACCAGCACCAAAAGCATCGCAAACCAGAAGTTCGGCACCGCCACGCCCAGCTGTGTTGCCCCCATCACGGCCATGTCGCCAGCCTTGCCACGCCGCGAGGCCGCATAGATCCCCGCCGGAAGCGCAATCAATGTGGAGAGCGTCAGCGCATAGATCGCCAGCGGCAAAGAGACCCAGAGCCGCTCTCCCACCATCTTGGCCACCGGGGTGCGGTAGGTATAAGAGGTGCCGAAATCCCCCGTCAGCATGCCGCCGACCCAGTCCAGATAGCGGCTGACCTTGCCTTGATCGAGGCCCAGCTCCTCGCGCAGGGCGGCGACGGTTTCCTCTTGTGCGCCGGTGCCCAGCATAAATGATGCAGGATCGCCCGGAGCGACTTCGATCACGGCAAAGATCACCATCGAGGCGACGGCGAGGCTCAGCACGAGCGAGAGGAGGCGTCTGACGAGATAGTGCAGCATTGGCGGCAGGTTAGGCGGCAGCAGCCCAGCCGTCCAGTGGCAGCATGAGAAAACCGCCCTGCGCCCCGTCCCCCTTGTGCGGCGCGCCAGATCCGCTAGCTCTTGAGCCATGCTGACCCGCCCCCTGTTTATCGGACACGAGATCTATCGCGGCTCCTCCTACGGGCGCTGGCACCCGCTGCGGGTGCCGCGTGTGTCGACCACCATGGACCTGTCCCGGGCGCTGGGCTGGTTGCCGCCCGCGGCCTTCGTGACCTCGCCCCGGGCCAAACCCGCCGCGCTGCACGCCTGGCACACGCCGTCCTATGTGGCGGCATTGCAGGCAGCCGAGGACGCGCAGGCGGTCAGTGCCGAGATCCGGGCGCGCCACCATATCGGCACCGTGTCCAACCCGGTCTACCCGGAGATCTTTCGCCGCCCGGCCACCGCGGCGGGCGGGTCGATCCTCGCGGGGGAGCTCCTGGCCCGGGGCGGCGTTGTCTACAACCCGGCGGGCGGCACCCACCACGGCATGCCAGACCGGGCCAACGGCTTTTGCTATCTCAACGATCCGGTGCTGGCGATGCTGTCGCTGCGCCACCATGGGGCGCGGCGCATTGCCTATGTGGACATCGACGCGCATCACTGCGACGGGGTGGCGGCGGCCTTTCACGGGGACGAGGATGTGCTGATGATCTCGGTGCATGAGGAAAACCTCTGGCCCAGGACCGGCCTCCTGCAGGACGATGCGGGCGGTTCAGCCCTGAACCTGCCGGTGCCCCGCGGTCTCAACGACAGCGAAATGGCCCATATCCGCGAGGCGCTGATCCTGCCGGCGGTGGCGGGTTTTGCGCCCGATGCGGTGGTGCTGCAATGCGGGGCGGATGCGGTGACGGAGGACCCGCTGGCCCATCTCGACCTGTCCAACAGCGCCCATTGGGCCATCGTTGCGGCGCTGAAACCGCTGACCCCGCGCTATCTCGTGCTGGGCGGCGGCGGGTATAACCCGTGGTCGGTGGGGCGGCTCTGGACCGGGGTTTGGGGCACGCTCAACGGGCAGGACATTCCCGACCGGGTGCCAGCAGAGGCCGAAGAGCTGTTGCGCCGACTGGAATTCAAGGGCCACAGGCTGGGCCGCAATCCACCCGAACACTGGTTCACCACACTCCGCGATGCGCCGCGCGACGGCCCCCTGCGGCCCTCCATCGTGGATCGGGTCGCGGTCCTGCGCCGCCGATGGCAGCAGGCGGGAGAGCGCTGGCAGCGCGCCTGATCCCGGGCGATCACCTGCCGTGATCTGTAATGACCTGCCACGACCTGCCGTGACGCGCTGCGCCCGCCGGGCCGCAGGCCCGGCGCTGGGCCCAACGGATGGGGATGCATTTTCAATGCAGCCACAGCGGGCGGGAGCCTCCCCCGCCCCGAAGGGACTCCCGCCCGCTGCGTGTCACTCGGCCCAGCTCAGCGCGCCGATCTCGATGGCCGCCGTTGGCGCATTTGCCCAGACCCCCCGAAGGCCGGCCTTGGCGATGCCCAGCTTGGCCAGCTGGAACAGATAGCCGTTGACGTGATCCTCGGCGATGATCCGTTGCGCCTGTTGCAGGATCTCGCGGCGCGCCTCCGGGTCGGTGGTGGCATTCAGGCGCGTCATCAGCCCTTGCAGATCCGGGTTGTCATATTGGAAGTAATAGTCGGGCCGGGCATAGATGCCGATGTCCATAGGTTCCGTGTGGCTGACAATGCTGAGCCCGTAGGTCTTGCCCTTGAACACCGTTTCCAGCCACTGCGCCCATTCGACGTTGATGATCTCCGCGGTGATGCCGACCGCGGCCAGCTGAGCGGCCACGATCTCGCCTCCGCGCCGGGCATAGGCGGGGGGCGGCAGGTGCAGCGTGGTCTCGAACCCGTCCGGCAGCCCCGCCTCCGCCAGCAGGGCGCGGGCGGCTTCCGGATCGTAGGCGGACTGGTCTGTCAGATCCACATAGGCCGGGTTGTGCGGTGCAAAATGGGTGCCAATGGGGGTGCCATAGCCAAACATCGCCCCGTCGATGAGGGCCGACCGGTCGATGGCATGCGCGATCGCCGCACGCACCTTCGGGTTGTCAAACGGCGCCTGGGCATTGTTGGTCGACAGGATGGTCTCGCCCTCGGTGGAGCCGACGATCACCTGAAACCGCGGATCGGCCTCGAATTGCACCACATTCTCCGGCGCCGGGAAATTGTCAAAGGCGTCGATGTCCTCGGCCATCATCGCGGCAAAGGCGGCGGTCGGGTCCGAGATGAACTTGATCGTCGCGCCGGTCAGCGCCGGCATCTCGCCCCAGTAATTGGGGTTGCGCACCAGGTCCACGCGGTCGCCCTGCACCCACTCGTTGAACCGATAGGGCCCGGTCCCGACGGGGGCGGTTTTCAGGGTCTCGACGGTTTCGGGCGCGACGATCACCGCATCGCCCCAGGCCAGGTTGAACAGCAGGCTGCCATTGGGCGCCGACAGGGTGATCACGACGGTCTGCGGATCGGTGACGGTGACCTCGGCAATATCGGCAAACAGCGCCTTCTGCGCATTGGTGCTGTCCGCGCCCCGCGCCCGGTCGAGCGAGAATTTCACATCCTCGGCGTCCATCGCGCTGCCGTCATGAAAGGTCACCCCCTCCCGCAGCGTGAAGGTATAGGTCAGCCCGTCGTCGGAGATCGTCCAGTCCTTGGCCAGCAGCGGCACCACCTCGCCATCCGGGGTGAAGCGCGTCAGCCCCTCGAAGATATTGAGGTAGACCACGGAATCGATGGCCTGCGCCGCGCCCGCGGTCGGGTCCAGATGCGGCGGTTCCAGCTGGGTGGCATAGGTGACCGTTTCCTTGGCCACCGCCGCACCGGCCCAGAGCGCCAGCGCGGAGACAGCCGCCACGATCGGCGTCTTGAATGTCATCGTCCAATATCCTCCTCTGTCGGCGGTCTCTATGCCACCGGGGTCATGCCGCCCGTGTGCACCGGGCATTGCCCACAGGCTTGCCGGTTTTCCCCGCGTAATCAAGCTTTGCTGCATCGCCGCATCACTGGTAAGCCGCAGCGGCAAGTGATAGACACGTGCAACTTTGCCCGCTTTGGCCCGTGCGACCCGCATCCGTGGCCCGTCCAGCCGAGGAGCCGAGACATGAGCGCCACCGCCCGAAAGACCGCCCTCAACGCCGAGGATATCCGCGCGATGAAAGGCGATCGCCCCATTGTCAGCCTCACGGCCTATACCACGCCGATGGCGCGGCTGATGGATGCCCATTGCGACTTTGTACTGGTCGGCGACAGTGTCGGCATGGTGCTGCACGGTCTGCCCTCCACCCTCGGCGTGACGATGGACATGATGGTGATGCATGGCGCCGCCGTCGCCCGCGGATTGAGCCGCGCGATGATGGTGATCGACATGCCGTTCGGCGCCTACGAGGAGGGCCCCGCGCAGGCGTTTCGCAACGCCGCCCGCCTGATGGCCGAAACCGGCGCCGCCGCCGTCAAGCTGGAAGGCGGGGTGGAGATGGCCGAGACCATCCGTTTCCTGGTCAAGCGCGGCATCCCGGTGATGGCGCATATCGGCCTCACGCCGCAGTCGATCAACACGCTCGGCGGCTACAAGGTGCAGGGCCGCGACGAGGCCGCCAAACCGCTGATCGCCGATGCCCGCGCGGTTGCCGATGCCGGCGCCTTTGCCGTCGTGCTGGAAAAGGTCCCCGCCAGCCTCGCCGATCAGGTGACCGAGATCGTTCCGATCCCTACCATCGGGATCGGCGCCTCTGCGGGCTGCGACGGGCAGGTGCTGGTGGTGGATGACATGCTCGGCTTCTTTACCGCCTTCAAACCGAAGTTCGTGAAACGCTACGCCGAACTTGGCCCCGCCGCCGAAGAGGCCATCGCCGACTATGCCGCCGAGGTCCGCGCCCGCCGCTTTCCGGCCCCGGAACACACCTTCGCCGACCTGGCGCCCAAGACAGACTGAAGGACCACGCCCGACATGACGACCCCGATCCTGCGCCGTCTGGATGACCTGCGCGCGCTGCGCCGCGCCTGGATGCTGAAGGGTGAAACCCTCGGCCTCGTGCCCACCATGGGGGCCCTGCATGCGGGCCACCTGTCGCTGGTAAAGGCCGCCAAGGCCGCCTGCGACCATGTGGTGGTGACGATCTTCGTGAACCCCAGACAGTTCAACAGCCCCGAGGATCTGGCCAACTACCCGCGCACCGAACATGAGGACGCGGACAAGCTCGCCCCCTTTGGTGTCGATGCGATCTATGTGCCGGACCCGGACCAGATCTACCCCGAAGGCTACGCCACCACCGTCAGCCTCGACGGCGTGACCGAGGTGATGGAAGGCCCCAATCGTCCCGGCCATTTCGAGGGCGTCGCCACCGTCGTCGCCAAGCTGTTCCTGCAATCGGGCGCTGATCAGGCCTTTTTTGGCGAGAAGGACTATCAGCAGCTGATGGTGGTGCGGCGCATGGCCCGCGATCTGGACATTCCCATCGAGGTCATCGGCTGCCCCACCGTGCGCGAGGCCTCCGGGCTTGCGCTGTCGTCGCGCAATATGCGCCTGTCGCCACAGGCGGTGGAACGTGCCGGCCAGCTGAACCCGATGATGGAAGCCGCCGCCGCCCGCCTGCGCGCCGGTGACGCCTACGCCCCGCTGGAGGCCGGGATGCGGACCCGGCTCCAGGAGCTTGGCTTTGGCGAGGTGGAGTATATCGACCTGCGCTGCGCCGAAACCCTCGCGTCCCTGGACAGGCTGGATCGCCCCGCCCGCATGTTCGTGGCGGCCTGGCTCGATGGGGTGCGGCTGATCGACAATATCGCGGTCTGACACCGTCTGAGGCAGGCCGATCTCCGCGCCGTTTCTACTAATTTATTAGTAAGGGCTGGTCGCGCTAACGGATTTATGTCTAATCTCCGCCTCAAGACAGATTTGGAGGGGGAGCTCATGACATTCATTCTTGCGATCGACCAGGGGACAACATCGACCCGCGCAATCCTGTTCGATGCCGATATGCAGGTGGCCGCCGTGGCGCAGGAGGAGTTCCCGCAGCATTATCCGCAGGCGGGCTGGGTGGAACACGACCCGGAGGATCTCTGGTCCACGACGCTTTCCACCTGCCGCAAGGTGCTCTCTGACAAGGGTATTTCGGCCTCCGACATTGCCGGCATCGGCATCACCAACCAGCGTGAGACCACCGTGGTCTGGGACAAGACCACCGGCAAGGCCATCCACAATGCCATCGTCTGGCAGGACCGGCGCACCGCCGAGATCTGCGAAGGCTTCCGCGATGACGGTCACGAGGACATGGTGCGCGATACCACCGGCCTGCTGCTGGATCCGTATTTCTCCGGCACCAAGGTCAAATGGATTCTCGACACCGTCGAGGGCGCCCGAAGCCGCGCCGAGGCGGGCGAGCTGCTGTTTGGCACCGTCGACAGCTTCCTGATCTGGCGTCTGACCGGCGGGGCGTCGCATGTCACCGATGCCACCAATGCTGCCCGCACCCTGATGTATGACATCAAGGCGGGCCAGTGGAGCGAGGAGATCTGCGCCCTGCTCGGGGTGCCGCAGGCGATGCTGCCGCAGGTCCGGGACTGCGCGGCAGATTTCGGCACCACCGCGGAGGATCATCTTGGCGGCGCGATTCCGATCCTCGGCGTGGCGGGGGACCAGCAGGCCGCCACGGTGGGGCAGACCTGTTTCAAGCCGGGGATGATGAAATCGACATACGGCACCGGCTGCTTTGCGCTGCTGAACACCGGGGCGACGCCGGTGCTGTCAAAGAACCGCATGCTGACCACCATCGCCTATCAGCTCGATGGCAAACCGACCTATGCGCTTGAAGGGTCGATCTTTATCGCCGGTGCGGCGGTGCAATGGCTGCGCGACGGGCTTGGCATCATCGGCAAGGCCAGCGAATCGGGAGTGCTGGCCGACAAGGCCGATCCAACCCAGGACGTGATCCTTGTGCCCGCCTTCACCGGCCTCGGCGCCCCTTACTGGGAACCCGACTGCCGCGGCGGCATGTTCGGCCTGACCCGCAGTTCCGGTCCTGCCGAATTTGCCCGTGCCGCCCTGCAAAGCGTGGCCTACCAGACCCGCGACCTCTGGGAAGCGATGCGGGCCGACTGGGAGGGCGACGCCAATGTCACCCTGCGCGTCGATGGCGGCATGAGCGCCAGCGACTGGGCAATGCAGAGCCTGTCGGACATCCTCGGCGCCGCCGTGGACCGGCCGGTGATGCAGGAAACCACCGCGCTGGGCGCGGCCTGGCTCGCGGGGATGAAGGCGGGGGTCTATCCGGATCAGGACGGCTTTGCCGCGACCTGGGCGCTGGACCGGGAGTTCAAGCCGATGCTGGACGCCGGCCGCCGGGAAGAGGCCTACGCCCGCTGGAAACGGGCCGTGCAGGCGGTGATCGGGGTCTGACCGCGCCACTGGCAGAGGGCGCCGCGGCTCTGGCGCGGGCCCTTCGGCTTCATCTTTTTAGAAATACCTCGGGGGAGGCCCAAAGGGCCGGGGGCAGCGCCCCCTTCCCCGGCCAGCGTCATGCCAGGCGATGCCCCTCGGCAATCCGGCGCGGTTGTGCGTTCAGGGCCTCGATCGAAAAGCCGGAGATCGCCTTGTATTTCGCCGCATGCGCGGCCAGCTCCGCCTGCGGGATGACCTCGTCGATCACCTCAAAGGCGCCGCCGCAGCGGTCCTCCACCTGTTGCAGCACCGCGTCCGGCCCCTGGCCCGAGCGATTCGCCTGCCCGATCTTGGTGGCCGCCGGGCGCATCTCGGCCTCATAGGCGGCCAGGGCATCTGCCGTCACCCCATGGGCAAGCATCTGCGCGCCAATGGTGCGGGCATCCAGAATGGCCTGGCTCGCGCCGTTGGACCCGATGGGATAGGTCGGATGCGCGGCATCGCCCATCAGGGTCCGATGGCCAAAGGTCCAGCGCGGCAGCGGATCGCGATCCACCATCGGGTATTCATAGACCACCTCCGCGCCCCGGATCAGCGCCGGCACGTCGATCCAGTCAAACTGCCACGCGGCGAAGTCATGGACAAACCGGTCAATGTCCACGGCCCGGTTCCAGTCTTCGCGCTGGAACGCCTGATCGGGGTCGAAGCGTTTCTCGGCGATCCAGTTCAGCGTGGCGATGCCGTCGGCATCGGCGGCGGAAATTGGATAGGAGACAAACCGCAGGGCGTCATGGCCGATCATCACCATCGCGCCGGGCCCCCGGAACAGCGGCGCGCGGGTGGTGGCGCGCCACAGGATGCGCCCGTCCCAGATCGGGGCGCCTTCCTCGGGGTACTGGCAGGCCCGCAGCGCAGAGTGGATGCCGTCGGCCGCCACCACCATGGCGCCGCTGATGCTGCGCCCGTCCGCCAGCTGCAAGGTCGCGCCCGCATCGGTCTCCGCCCAGCCCACGGCCCGCGCCCCGGTCTCGATCGCCTCCGGTCCGGCGCGCTCCAGCAGGGTGCGGTACAAGAGCATCTGCAATTCCCCGCGATGCACCGAGAACTGCGGCCAGGCATAGCCCGCCTCCAGCCCGCGCGGTTCCTCCCAGATCGTCTTGCCCAGTTTGGAAAAGAACCCGAGGCTGCGGGTGCGCACGCCGATTGCGTCCAGCTGTGCCTCCAGCCCGAGGTCGAACAGCTCGCGCACCGCGTTGGGTTGCAGGTTGATGCCGACACCCATGGGTTTCAGCGCCCGGGTGGCCTCGAAGACCCTGAACGGCACGCCAATCTGGTGAAGCGTCAGCCCCAGGGCCAGACCGGCAATCCCGCCGCCCGCAATCAAAACTGTCATCGTGATATGTCCTCCCGCGCCGCATAAGACCATGGCCCCGGCGCAAAAGGCAAGCCGGGCTCAGCCGCGCGAGGTGACGATCAACTCGGGGCCAAAGATCACATCGGCATAGTCCGCCAGATAGATCTTCAGCCAGGGGGTGAAGCGCTCCGGATGGCGTGCGACCTCGGCCAGCAGGTCGTGATAATCCACCCAGCGGGTTTCCATCACCTCGGCCGGGTTCGGCGCCAGCCCGAGCGGCGCCAGCATATGGGCGAGATAGACATCGACCACCTCATGCTCGATCAGCCCGTCGCCGACGTCGGCGCGATATTCCAGCGTATGGCGATACTGCGGATAGAGGCCGGTCAGCCCCAGCTCCTCCTCCAGGCGGCGCACGGCGCAATGGTCGGAGGCTTCGCGCCACATCGGATGGGTACAGCAGGTATTCGCCCAGAGCCCGGGGGTGTGGTATTTGCCCATCGCCCGGCGCTGCATCAGGATCTTGCGCCCCTGCACCACAAAGACCGAAACGGCCTTGTGCCGCAGCCCGTCCTGATGGGCGCGCAGCTTGTCCACCGGGGTCAGCCGGTCATCGACCCAGGCGGGGATCAAATCGGGACGGCGCTCTGGCATGGTTCTCCTGACGCTACATGGGCCCGGTCGGGCGACTGTCGAAAGCCGGTGATTTAAGCCATGCGCGGCGATATCTCAAGAGCGGGCCCTTGCTACACGGCGCCGCAACCCTGGGGCAGACCCCTGTGGCTGCGGCGCGTTGGCAGCTCTGTGCCAGTCTGTGCCGTCCGGGCAGCGTCAGTTGGTGGCAGAACTCTCGTCCGCCTCACCCTCCGCTGCGGCCGGGCCGAACTGCGCCAGATAGGCATAGACGTCCTCGCCACCCTTTCTCAGGCGAAAGGACATTTTCGACTTGGCGCCACCATCGTCGAGATAGGTCTTAAGGAAATCACGCGGATCCTCGACATAGGCGACAAACTGCTCTTCGTCCCAGACCAGCCCGGCTTCGCCGGCGGCGACAAGATCATCGCCATAGCGGAAATCCTCGACTGTGCCCGCCTGGCGGCCGACAATGCCCCAGAGGTTGGGGCCGGTGCGCCCGCCCTTGCTGATGCTCTCGCCGGTGTCAGAGACGATCTGGTGGCAGGATTTACACTTGTTGAAGGCTTTCTCGCCCTTGTCGGCGTCGCCCTCGGCAAAGGCCGGGGCGGCAGCAAGGCTGGCAAGCAGGGCTGTGGTGAGAATGGGTTTCATAAAACTGGCTCCTATGCGTTCTAGTCGCTGGTCGCAGGTTCTGTCGGACGCCGAGGTGGAGTCAACGCGACATTCTGGTCCTAGGCGGAGTATGTGGTGTGCTTTGGCGCAAAGGGCAGGGGCAAATGGTGCCAAAACACTTGCCGATCAGGCCGACCAGCAGGGAAGGATGTCTCCGGCTGCGGGGGTGGCGGCGTGGACGGCGCGGGCGATCGCCCGGGACAGGCAAAGCGCAGAGGCATGGCACAGGCCCAGCATGTCGGTTGCCGGATCGCCCAGCGGCACGGCACCGGTGGCGGCGGCAAAGACCAGATCGCCGTCATGCGGCCCGTGCGAGGGGACGATCGCCCGGGCCATGCCGTCATGGGCGGCGGTGGCCATGCGCTGGGCCTCGGCCTTGGTGAGCACAGCATCGGTGGCGACGATGGCGATGGTGGTATTGGCCCCGTCCGAGGACACCGGCGCCCCGGCGAGCGCGGCCATCGCCTCCATCTTGCGGCTGCGCAGGCTGCGCCCGAGGCCGGATGCGGGGTCGGGGCCAAGACCGCCGAACTCGCCGTCGATCTCAAACGGGGCGGCCCAGAAATGGCGCTCGCCCGGTGTGGTGACGGATCCGATCGGGTTGGCCACCACCAGCGCCCCGACGGTGTGGCCGCTGTCGAGCAGCAGCGAGGCGGAGCCCAACCCGCCCTTGTGCATGCCGGTCAGCGCGCCGGTGCCGGCGCCGTGGCTGCCAAGGGTGAACTCGGCAGCGGCGGCCTCCAGCGCGGCGCGGCCCAGGGCGGGGTAGGGGCTGTCGTCCCAGTCCTTGTCACCGCCGTTCAGCAGGTCGAAGATGATCGCCCCGGGCACGATCGGCACCACGGCGGGGCCGAGGCGAAAGCCCCGCCCCATCGCGCGCAGCCCCGCGACCACGCCGGAACAGGCATCCAGCCCATAGGCCGACCCGCCCGAAAGCACCAGCGCATCCACCGCCTGCACGGTCTTGTCCGGGGCCAGCAGGTCGGTTTCCCGCGTGCCCGGCGCGCCGCCCATGACATGGACGGCGGCGGTAAAGGGCTGATCGGCAGTCAGCACCGTGGTGCCGGATTTGAGGGCGTGATCCGCGGCATTGCCGACCCGAAGGCCAGCGACATCGGTGATCAGGTTGCGGGGGCCTGGGGTCATTGCGACATCCTGTTGCAAAGCGGAGCGCCCCTGACGGGGCGCACAGGTTGAGCGCTGGCGCGCGGATTGGGGGCGGCCGCAGGTGTCAGATACACCGGCCGCCGTCGACTTCCATGCAGACGCCGGTGACCATGCTGGCCTCGTCCGAACAGAGATAGAGCGCGGCGTTGCCCATGTCCTCCGGGGTGGAAAAGCGGCCCAGCGGAATGGTCGAGAGGAACCTGGCCCGCACCTCCGGCGTGTCCTCGCCCATGAACGACTTCAGCAGCGGCGTTTCCCCGGCGACCGGGTTGATCGCATTGACCCGCACGCCCGACGGGGCCAGTTCGACGGCCATGGTGCGGGTGGCGGTGATCATCCAGCCCTTGGAGGCGTTGTACCAGTTGAGCCGCGGGCGCGGTGACACGCCGGCGGTGGAGGCCACATTGAGGATTGCACCGGCGCCGCGCGCTTTCATGTGGGGAACCAGCGCCTGGGCGGTCAGGTAGACGGATTTCATGTTCACGGTGAACACCCGGTCGAAATCCTCTTCCGAGACCTCTTCCAGCGGGGTGGGCAGATGGGTGACGCCGGCGTTGTTCACCAGGATGTCGACCTGGCCAAATGTCTCTTGCGCCGCGTTGGCCATCGCCAGAACCGAGCCGCGGTCCCCCACATCCACGGTCTGCGCGCAGGCGGATTGCCCGTGCGCCGCCGCCAGTTCGGCCGCGGCGGTTGCGTTGATGTCGGCGATCATCACCCGCGCGCCTTCGCGCAGAAACGCCTCCACGATCCCCTTGCCAAAGCCCGAGGCGCCGCCGGTCACGATGGCGGTCTTGTCCTTGAGGCGCATGGTTGGCCCTCCCTCTCCTGCTGATTGGCGGCAGGATGGCGCGGGGGCGCAACCGGCGCAAGGGGCGTTGCCGGATCTGTGCTCAGTCGCCGTCGACGCGGCCGCGCAGGGATTTGACCTCGGCGCGGGTTTTCTTGGCCTTGAGGCGACGCTCGACGCTGCCCCGGGAGGGTTTGGTGGCGATGCGACGCTTGGGTTTCACCAGGGCGCGGCGGATCAGTTCGGCGAGGCGTTCGCGGATGATCTCGCGGTTGCGCGCCTGCGAGCGGGTCTCGTCACATTGCAGGATCAGCGCGCCGTCGTTGGTCCAGCGCCGCCCGGCGATGCGGCGCAGGCGGGTTTTGACCGGGCCGGGCAGATGCGGCGAGCGTTCGGCCTCAAAGCGCAGCTCGACAGCCGAGGAGACCTTGTTGACGTTCTGCCCGCCGGGGCCAGAGGCGCGCATGAAGCTCTCGGTCAGTTCCCAATCCTGCAGGGTGATATCGTCGTTTATGCGTAGCATGGGCGGACCATAGAGCATGTCGTGCAAAAGTGGGAACCGGTTTTGCACTATCAGACATGCGTCATCCAGAAGAGCATGTGGTGCAAAAGTGGGAACCGGTTTTGCCCCCGGATAAACGCAATCGGGGCAATTACATCTGACGCGGGACTGAGATCCCGCTCTGTCAGCAGCAACGGCCAGAGCACGCGGTTGGCACGCGCAATACCCTGAATACGCACGGAAAAGGGCCGCTCCATATGGGGCGGCCCTTCCGAAAGTCTTTGAGAGCAAAGGCAGGTTAGGGTGCATTCTTATGCAAACCCAGCCGGTTGGCCTCTGCCAGAGAGGGCTGCCTCAGTGGCGGACCGCTCCGGTGGTTGCTGCTCCTTGCTCCAATCCCTTTCTTGACACTGGATCACCTCCTTTTCTCTCTGTTTCTGTTGTCTTCAGAGTGGCACGGAATTCTCGGATCACCAAATGAAAATCGCGCGAAATCAGATCTCGGCGGTCTGGCTGCGCGTCAAACGGGCAACAATCAGGCGGAAGGGGATCAGCGCGATCAGCGCCAGCGACAGCTTGACCAGCCAGTCGGCCACGGCCAGCGACACCCAGAGCGGGGCAACCGGGCCTGCGCCCAGAAGCGGCAGCATCTCCCCGGCCCAGGAGACGTCATTGCCGGGCTCGATAAAGGTCAGCGCGCCGGAGAAGGCGATGGTGAAGAAGATCGCGGTGTCGAGCGACGAGCCGATCAGCGTGGAGGCCAGCGGCGCGCGCCACCATTTGCCGCCACGCAGGCTGGCAAAGATTGCCACGTCCGTGAGCTGCGCCAGCAGGAAGGCCAGACCGGAGGCGATGGCGATCCGCAGGGTCACCAGCGGGCCGAACTCGCCCATGATCTGCGTGCCAATAAGCGAACAGATCACGCCGACGATGAAACCGGCCAGCACGACCTTGCGCGCGGGGCCTGCGCCATAGACGCGGTTGGTCACATCGGTGACGAGGAAGGCGATGGGATAGGTAAACGCGCCCCAGGTCAGCCAGTTGCCGAACAGGAATTGCACGAGGATGTTGGAGGCCACCACGACGGCAGCCATGGCGAGAACGCCAGGAAGATAGGTGCGGGTCATGTATATTACCGTTTTTTAGACAAGGTCGCGGAGACTTGTGCACCCCATTCGGAGCGCGAAAGATCGCTTCGTTTATGCGGATCCCGGGGCAAATGCAAGAGAGTGCCCCCTGTTTTTATGGGGCGATCCGCATCAGCGGCGGTCGGGCAGATCGTATTCGACCAGCTCCGTGCGCTGCACCCAAAAGAAATTGTCGTCCGAAATCATGGTCGCGCGCAGCGTGCCGGATGCGGTGCGCCAGATGCTGACGCCTTCGAGGTTGTCATGCTGTGCCAGGGGCGTATTCAGCAACACGTCTCCGCCGCTCAGACCCTGATCCGACAGATCAAAACGGCGCAGGCGGCTGCGAAAGCCCACGGTGACAAATTTGCGCTCCAGCACATAAAGGGCACCATCGGGGCCGAAATCGGCCCCCACCGGCAGAAACCCGTCGCCTTCGGGATAGGGGCCAAGCCCCTGCCAGCCCGTTGCTTGGCGCCAGCGCCAGACCCGGGAGACCTGCGCGTCGCGGGCGGAAGCTTCGGAAATCAGCAGCAGTTCGCCCGCCGGGCCATAGGCCAGAGATTCAAAGGACGCGTTGAAATAGAACCGCTTGAACGCCGCGGGCTCGGACAGGGCGCGGACCTGCGTGCCGTGATACTCCAGCACCCGATGCGGGCTTTCGAACGACACGAAATACCTGTCGTCTCCGGCCAGGGCGAGGCCCTCGCTGTCCTCGACCTTTTCGGCCACGGGTGCGCCATCCGCGTCGCGCAGACGTCCGTTTGTGGTCATCCGCAGGCTTGTTATGACGCCTTTGTCGCGCGTGATCTCGCCAGAGACCATATGCGCGCGGTCGGTGATCGCGGTAAAGCGCAGGCCGTCATCCGAGAGCTCCAGCCCCGACAGGCCGCCGAACCACGGGGCGTCCTCCTGCCAGCGATAGCTGGAGACATGGGTCGCGCTGTTGCTGTCGGCGTGGGTTACTTTCCAGACCGCCGATGCCGCCCAGGCCGCCGCGCAGAGCGCGACGATCAGGGCAGCAGAGAGCGAGGCTAGTCGGACGAGAGAACGGCGGCGCATTGTTGGGGAAGATCCGAAAGGGTGTAGTCCCTGCGCGGTTTAGGCTTTGGCGCGTTCGGGTCAACCGGTTTTGGCGGCGGCGGGTTCAGGATGTTGGCGACCCATTGCCGGGCGTCATCACAGCCATCACCGCGCGGGGGCGGATCCTGGTCGACACAGCCCCGGGCGCCACGCGGGCAGTTCAGCCGCACGTGGAAATGATAGTGATGCCCCCACCAGGGCCGGATCTTGCGCAGCCAGCTGCGGTCGCCGGTTGCGGTGTCGCACATCTTCACCTTGGCGCCGGGGAAGACAAAGATCCGCGCCACACGCGGGTCCGATGCGGCGGCTTTCAGGATCTCGTGATGCTGGGCGCTCCAATTGGAGTTCACATAGGCCCCGCTGGCGCGCCGCAAGGAGATCGACGAGATGTTTTCGCGGGCCTCGCGGCTCAGATCGAGCCGATCCGGCGGCAGCATCCAGATATCGGCATCCAGGCCGATCTGGTGGCTGCGGTGCCCGGACAGCATCGGCCCGCCCCGCGGCTGGCTGATGTCACCCACGTAAAGCCCCTGCCAGCCCGGCTGACGCGCGGCGACGCGGCTCAGGTCCTGAATGAAATCAATGGTCTCCGGGTGCCCCCAGTTGCGGTTGCGGCTCAGGCGCATGGCCTGCCAGGTGGGGCCGGTCTCGGACAGCTGCACCGCCCCCGCGACGCAGCCCTTGGCGTAGGACCCCAGGGGCGCCGGGCGTTGGGCGGAGCCGTCGCGCTTGGCGCCGAACAGCTGTTTGGCGGGCGCGGTGGAGTTCACCGCCTTGTTGGCAAATGACGCGGCGGATGGGCGCGGGCTGTCCTGCGTCGGCGCGCAGGCGGCCAGCACAAACGCCGCCAGGGTGACCTGTCGAATGAACCTCAAACCTGATCTCCTTCACCATCCACCCGGGTCAATAAAAGCAGACCAAGGGCAAAGAGCGCAATCACTGGTGTAATCCCAAGCCGCGCGCTGCCCGTGAGTGTTGTCATCAAGCCGATCAGCGCTGGCGCGAGAAAGGCCGTCGCCCGGCCGGAAAGCCCATATAGTCCAAAGGCTTCGGTGGCGGTTTCCGGGGTTGTGTGACGCACCATCAGGGTGCGGCTGGTGGCCTGCAATATTCCGCCGAAGCCGCCGATCAGCACGCCGCAGGCAAAAAAGACCTGATCCGGCAGGCTTGATCCGTCGACCAAAGCGACGCCAAAGATCTGCGTGCGGGACATGTTGACGACGATCAGGCAGACCAGGCTCAGCACCAGAATGGCGGTCACAATCACCGGTTTCGGGCCAAACCGCGTGTCCGCCAGCCCGCCGATCCAGCTGAACAGCGCCGCCGAGATCGCGGCGATAATGCCAAAGATGCCGATCTGGGTGATCGACCAATCGAGCACCAGCCCCGCATAGACGCCGCCAAACCCATACAGCCCATTAAGCGCATCGCGATACAGCATGGAGGACACCAGATAGCTGGTGAGGCTCTTGCGATGGGCCAGCCCCTTAACCGAGGCGACCACCATCGACACCGCCCGACCAAGGCTTGCGCTGCCGCGTCGGGGACCGCGTGGATCGCGTACCCAGGCAAAATAGGGGATCATGAAGAGGGCAAACCAGATCGCCACAAAGGGCCCCACCGCGCGGGTGCCCTCGCGCGCGCTGGCGTCGAGGCCGAGAATGGGGTCAAGGCCGATCAGCGTCTTGCCGCTGTCCTGTTCGACAAACAGCAACAGCATGATGAACAACGACACCACCCCGCCGAGGTAGCCAAAGGCAAAGCCGGAACCGGACAGCTGCCCGACCTCTTCCTTGCTTCCCAGCGACGGCAGCTGCGCATTGACAAAGATCAGCGCAAACTCCGCGCCGATAAAGCCGACGCCGAAACTAATGAGCATCCACCACAGGTTGCTGCCCGCCGGATCCATGAACCACAGCCCCGCCGAACCCAGCACATAGGCCACGGAAAACCCGATGATCCACGGCAGTTTGCGCCCGGCAATATCGGCCAGCGCCCCGAGGAAGGGCGCCGAAAGCCCGATAATCAACCCGGTGATGGTCAGGCAGAGCGACCAGCTCGATTGCGCCTGCGCCTTGGCCGCCTCGCTCTCCAGCCCCGTTGCCAGGAAATACTCGGTCGCGCTTGCGGCAAAGAAGGGGCCAAAGACGAATGTCACCAGCAGCGTGTGATAGGGCTGGCTGGCCCAGTCGAAAAACCACCAGCCCCAGATGCGTTTGCGCAGGGAAATGCCCTGCGCCGCCGTAAGTTCCGCCATTACCGCCCCCAAATGCCCGACTGCACGTTGGGTCTAGCTATGGCAGGGGTCAGGAGGCGCTTGCAAGCCTCTCGTGGTGGGCACCGGTGCCCGCATCCGCCATCGGCGGCCAGGGGCGCTGATCTTCGGCGGCGCACCAGGCCTGCACCCAGTCGGGCAAATCCGGGGTCGGAATGTCCTGGCCCCAGGCCTTGATCACCCGTTCGGGTGGCACGATGCCGTTCTTGTCGGTCACCACCGTGCGCAAGAGTGCGTGGTTGGCGCAGTCGCCGTTCGCCTTCCACATGCCCTGTTCCACGTAGATAAAGCGGTTGTCCCAGCCGATGGCGCGGCTTTTCATCTCGAACCGTTCAAAGGCTTTGATGCGGCGGCGATAGCGGATCGAGGTGCCCGCCACGGCCACGGCCCAGCCTTCGCGTTTTAATACTCCGGCAAGCCCGGTGCGCAGGGTCAGCATGGTGCGCCCCAGATCATAGAGCGTCAGCGTGCGGCCGTTGTTCAGCTCCATCCAGATGTCGATGTCCCACGGCCAGCAGTGATGACGCGACACATGGGTGTCGAGCGGCGCAAGGCGCGGCTGGCGGCTGGCAATCACGGCATCTTTCAAAAGGCGGACGATCGGGTACATCTGAACACTCCGGTTTACTTGTTCCCTTGATGCCACCTGTTCACCACACGTCAACCTAGGACCTTGCGGAAGGGTTGCGAAATCCGCGCGCCCCGCCTACCTGTGTTGCGGTTCGAAAGAGGAAAGTTCAAAGATGCAGTCGCTGTTTCAAATCCTGATGCTGGTCCTGGACATTGTCTGGTTCTTCATCATTGCCCATGTGATCATGAGCTGGCTGATCAATTTCCAGGTGCTGAACCTGAACCAGCAGTTCGTGGCGCAAATCTGGTATGGTCTGAACCGTATCCTCGAGCCGCTCTACGCGCCGGTGCGCCGCATCCTGCCCAATATGCAGGGGCTCGATCTGGCCCCGCTGGTGGTGCTGATCGGTGTCTATGCACTGCGCATCATCTTGGTGAACAACGCAGCGATGTTCTACTAGCGCCTGCGCCAATTGACCGCTGCGGCCCGCGGCGGGTCTTGCCCCCCGATTCCAGCTGTGGGATTGTGCCGCTCATAACCTGAGCAGACCAACCCACAGGCCCCCTATGCACGACGCAATCCCCCTGTTGCGCGATATCTTTGGATTCGACGGCTTTCGCCCCGGACAGGAAGAGATCGTCGACGCCGTGAGCGCAGGCGAAAACGTGCTGGCGATCATGCCCACGGGGGGCGGCAAATCCCTGTGTTTCCAACTGCCTGCGCTCAGGCGGCAGGGGATCACGGTGGTGATTTCGCCGCTCATCGCGCTGATGCGCGATCAGGTCCGCGCCTTGCAGGAGGCCGGGGTCTCTGCCGGGGCGCTCACCTCTGGCAATACCGAGGAAGAGACCGAGGCGGTCTGGAACGCGATCGAGGCGGGCGAGCTGAAGCTATTATACATGGCGCCCGAACGGCTGGCCGCAGGCAGCGCCATGGGGATGCTGCGCCGCATTGGCGTGTCGCTGATCGCGGTGGACGAGGCGCACTGCGTCAGCCAGTGGGGCCATGATTTCCGCCCGGATTACCTGCGCATCGGCGAGCTGCGCCGCGCGCTGGGCGTGCCGCTGGCGGCCTTTACCGCCACGGCGGATCAGGAAACCCAGCAAGAGATCGTCCAGAAACTCTTTGATGGCGAGGCCCCGCGCGCCTTCTTGCGCGGCTTTGACCGGCCTAACATTCACCTCGCCTTTGCCGCCAAGGACAGCCCGCGCAAACAGATTTTGGAGTTTGCCGATGCGCGGCGCGGCCAGTCGGGCATTGTCTATTGCGGCACCCGCGCCAAGACCGAGGATATCGCCCGCGCGCTGGAGGCCTCGGGCCATGTGGCCTGCCACTATCACGGCGGCATGGAGGCCGAGGATCGCCGCATCGTGGAAACCCGCTTTGCGCGCGAGGATGGGCTGATCGTGGTGGCCACGGTGGCCTTTGGCATGGGCATCGACAAGCCCGACATTCGCTGGGTGGCCCATGCGGATCTGCCCAAAAGCATCGAGGCCTATTATCAGGAAATTGGCCGCGCCGGGCGGGATGGGGCGCCCGCCGAGACGATGACGCTGTTTGGTCCCGAAGACATCCGCCTGCGCCGCAACCAGATTGACGAAGGCCTTGCACCTGCGGAGCGGCGCGGTGCGGATCATGCACGGCTCAATGCCTTGCTGGGGCTGGCGGAGGCAATGACCTGTCGCCGTCAGACCTTGCTGGGTTATTTCGGCGAAGAGGCGCAGCCCTGCGGCAATTGCGATCTCTGTGATGTGCCGGTCGAGACGTTTGACGGCACCACCGCCGTGAGGAAGGCGCTCTCGGCCATTCTGCGCACCGAGGAGACCTATGGCGCGGGGCATCTCATTGATATCCTGATCGGCAACGCCAATGACCGCGTGCGCCAGAAGGGGCATGACGATCTGTCGGTCTTTGCCTGCGGGCGCGAGCATTCAAAGCCCGAGTGGCAGGCCATCTTCCGGCAGATGATGGGGCGCGATCTGGTGCGGCCCGACCCGGAGCGCCACGGCGCGCTCAGGATGACCGAACCGGCGCTGCCGATCCTGCGTGGCGAGGATAGCATCACCCTGCGCAAGGACACCATCAAATCCGCCACCCGCCGCCCGGCGGTCAAGGCGCTGGTCTCGGATGAGGATGCGCCCCTCTTGTCGGCGTTGAAGGCCAAGCGGCGTGCCCTCGCCGAGGCGCAAAAAGTCCCGGCCTATGTGATCTTTCCCGACCGCACATTGATCGAGATGGCGGAAAAACGCCCGCAAAGCCTGGATGAGATGGCGCGCATTTCCGGCGTTGGGGCAAAAAAGCTGGACCGTTACGGCGATGAGTTCCTTGGGGTGATCACCGGCGAGGCCGAAGCGCTGCACCCGGCGCGGCGCAAGCTGGCCGGACGCGAACAGGGCTCGATCTACGACACGTTGCTGGAAGTACAGGCGCGGTTGCAACGCGGCGCATGCGGCACCCAGAAGCCGCTGACCTGCTCGGCCTCGCAACTGGCCAAGGTGGCGCAGATGCGCGGTGACGATGAGAGCGGCCTGGAACGTCTGCTGGGGGAGCGCCGCGCGGAACGTTTTGCATCGGCGTTTCTGGACGTCCTGCGCGGCGCGGGCTAAGTCGGTGCCAAGAGCAAACGGAGGCAGAGAATGCTGGTAGTAACATCCCCCGCCAAGAAACTCGACTGGTCCGACCGCGATGTGGAGATGACCTATCCCGCGCTCCAGGACGACGCCATCGCCCTGGCAGAGGTGGCACGCACCCTGTCGGTGGGTGATCTGATGAAGCTGATGCATATCAGCGAGGATCTGGCCAAACTGAACCACGAGCGGTTTCGCAGCTTTCAGGCCGACCCCAGCGACTCGGACCTGCGCCCTGCCGCGCTGGCCTTTGCCGGCGATACCTATCAGGGGCTGGAGGCGACCTCGCTCGACGCCGATGAACTGGCCTGGGCGCAGGATCACTTCCGCATCCTGTCCGGGCTCTACGGGCTGTTGCGCCCGCTGGATGCGATGCAGCCCTATCGGCTGGAAATGGGCTCGCGGCTGGCGACGGCAAAGGGCAAGACCCTCTATGCCTACTGGGGCCGCAAGATCGCCGACGCGTTGAATGCGCAGGCCGATGTGGTGGGCAGCGATGTTCTGGTGAACTGCGCCAGCCAGGAGTATTTCGGGGCAGTGGATCTCGATGTTCTGAAACCGCGCGTGGTGACGCCGGTGTTCCTGGAGGACAAGCCGGGCGGCCCCAAGGTGGTCAGCTTCTACGCCAAGAAGGCCCGGGGCGCCATGACGCGCTTTATCATCCAGAACCGGCTGACGGATGCGGCGGCGATCACCGGGTTTGACAGCGGCGGTTATGCCTATCAGCCCGAGATGTCCGAGCCTGACGCGCCGGTGTTCCTGCGCCGCGCCTGACGCCGCACGCGGCCCTAGGATCCTGACCCTAGGCCGCGGCCACATAAATCCCGCTGCCTACCCGGTGGCGCGCAGCGCATCCTCACTGGTGCTCAGCGGTGCCACACCGGGAGGGACATTCTTCATCAGCCGGTCGTGGATCAGCGCCTTGCGCAGCGGTTTGGTCAGATAGTCGTCCAGACCCGCGGCCAGAATCCCCTCGGAATCGCCATCCATGGCATGGGCGGTGAGCGCCACGATCTGCACCCGGCGGTGCTCGGGGCCTTCGAGCGCACGGATCGCCTGCGTGGCCTCCTTGCCGTCCATCTTCGGCATCGAAATATCCATGAAGATCAGGTCGGGCGCAAAGCTCTGGAACAGCTCGACCGCCTCCTGCCCGTTGTTGGCAAAGCGCAGGTCGATGTTCAGATCCTTGACCATCTTGCGGAACACCAGCTGGTTGGTGCGGTTGTCCTCGGCGGCCAGCACCCGCATGCGGCGCAGGTCGGAGGCCAGCGGCGGCGACGGGGTGACGGGCTCTGCAGGGGCGCTGACGCTGGCGGCAGGTGCAGGCTCCGGCTCCGATGCTGGGGGCGCAGGGGGCTCGGCTGCGGTGGGGGCGCTGAGGTTGGTCAATGCGGTGAACAGCGCGCCCCGTGGCAAGGGTTTCTGCAACACGCCGGCAAAGATCGCGCCGACGGCGGGGTCGCTGGTGTCGGTCGGGTCGGAGGACAGCAGCAGCACCGGCAGATCCTGCCAGGCGTGGCGCAGGCTGCGCGCCAGTTTGAGGCCGTCCATGCCAGGCAGGTTGCGATCCGTGATGACCAGATCGACCTCGGCCGACATCTGTTCCAGCGCCGCGGCACCGCTGTTGACCGCGATCACCTTGAGCCCCAGCCGCTGCAGCTGGCGATTGAGGATCTCGCGGTTGATCTCCATATCGTCGACGATCATCACGCAGTTCAGATTCTCCGGCAGTTCCGGCGCGTTGATCTGAGTCCCATCAGAGACCACCAGCGGCAGCCGGAAGCCAAAACAGGACCCCTGTCCCAGCTCGCTCTCGACCCAGATCTCGCCGTCCATCATCTTGATCAGGCGTTCGGTGATCGCCAGGCCAAGGCCGGTGCCTTCGAACTGGCGATTGGCCTCATCCTCGACCTGGTTGAACTCGCCAAAGATGTGCCGGATCTTTTCTTCGGGAATGCCGATGCCGCTGTCCTCGATCGAGATATGCAGCATCACCGTGTTGTCCTCGGGTTGCGGCACGCCGGTGACGCGGGCGGTGACATGGCCCTCATTGGTGAATTTCACCGCATTGCCGATCAGGTTGGTGAGGATCTGACGGATGCGCCCCGGATCGCCGATGAAATTGGTCGGCATGAACAGGTCGTAATCCACCAAGAGCGTCAGCCCCTTGTCGCGGGCATTAGCCTGAAGCAGCATTACCACCTCGTGCATGCAGGCTTCCAGATCAAAGGGTTCCGGATGCAGCACCAGTTTCTCCGCCTCGATCTTGGAATAGTCGAGCACGTCGTTGATGATGACCAGAAGCGCCTCGCCCGAGTTCTTGATCGTATTGGCGTAGAGGCGCTGCTCCTCGGTCAGATTGGTGTCGTTGAGCAATTCGGCCATGCCCACGACCCCATTCATCGGGGTGCGAATCTCATGGCTCATATTGGCGAGGAAGGCGGATTTGGCGCGGTTGGCGGCCTCGGCCCGTTCGCGGGCGGCGCGCAGCTCTTCCTCGTAGTGAACCGTGGTGGTGATATCGAGAGCGAGGCTGACGATATCGCCGTCATGGCCGCGCTGGTCGATCAGCTTCAGATAGCGGTCGTTCCACAGTCGGATCACCGTCGGCTCCGGCGCCGGGGACATCCAGCGTTCGGTCATCATCGCGCGCCAGGCATCGGCCGACAGCTCTTCGGTGTCGATCAGCCCTTCGTCGGTGAGGATCTGCAGGATGCGCACATAGGACACCCCCGGCGAGACCTCCTCCACGCCTTCAAAAATGTTGAGATAGGCGGTATTGGCGCCGATCAGCTTGCTGTTGCTGTCAAAGAACGCAAACCCGTCCTGAAACGCCTGGATCGAGTGCCACAGGCGGCGTTCGGCCTGTTCCACCTTTTCATTGGCGGTGTTGAGGTCGCTTTTGACCTTCTCGTTCTCATCGCGAAAGGTGGCGATTTCGGCCTGAGTCGCGCCAATACGCTTGGTCAGCGCCAGCGCATGGCGACCAAGTTTGCGGTTCGCATCCGTCAATTCCGCCTGTTTGAGCTCCAGAAGCCGCTCCGCCGCCAGTCGGGCTCGGCGTTCCTGTGCCAATTTTTCAGCAAGCGACATACGCGCCAACTCCAAACTACTCTATTCCGCACCTGCGGCCCCAATCTCGCAGGCAATCCTTAATTTGGCTTTAGCGTTGGTGTTATGGCGCTGATGCTTGCCATGTGGTTAATCGCGTGTCAGCTTCTAGCTGGTGACAGGGAGGATTCCATGCGGCGCCTTTTGATTTTATTGACTTTTATTTTTTCGAATACTTTAGGCCTTGCGGTGTCTGCGCAGGGCGCTGACGATGCCCCACTGCCGCAGATGCGGTTTGTGACGCAGCCGGATACCGATCATTTCGGCGCCGACCTGCAAGCGCTGTTCGACACCTCGCTGTCAGCCTGTCAGCAGGCTTGCGCCACGCAGGACGCCTGCGCCGGCTTTGTCTACAACACCAAATCCAATGCCTGTTTCCCGAAATCCGAGCTGCGCGACCCTTCGGGGTTTGTCGGCGCCCTGAGCGTGCGCAAGCTTCCGGTGGACGCGGGATTGGCGGCGCGCGCGGCAGGGCGTGCGGCACGGCTGTCGCTGTCCGGCCGCACGGATCTGAACGCGGCGCGCAGGCTCGCAGAGGAGATCGGCACCCGCTACCCGCTGAGCGGCCAACCCCTCGACACGCTGGTGGATGGGGCCGGGCAGTTCTTTGCCGGCAACAACGCCACACTTGCGGCGCGCTGGATGGGCGAGGCGGTGGCGCTGAGCGATGCGCCGGATCTCTGGGTGGACTATGCCCGCTATCTGCGCGCCATGCCCAGCGACAGCAGCAGCGAGACCCGTCGCCTTCGGGCCGAGTCCGTTGCGGCGGCGCTGAACGGCTATCTGCGTGCCGATGCCGCCCCCTTGCAGGCCACCGCCCTCAGCGAGGCCGGGCTGGCGCTCGAGAAACTGGGCCGGGGCCGCGATATGGTCTCCGTGCTGCGCCTGGCACAGGACATCGCGCCGCGTCAGGACATCGCCGATCTGCTGGATCGTGCGGTGGCGAAATACGGCTTTCGGGTCAGCGACACCCGGGTCGAGGCCGACAGCGCCGACCCGCGTATGTGCATCGTCTTCTCCGAGGATCTGGCCAAGACCGGCGTCACCTATGGCGACTATCTGAAATCCGAGGCCGAGGGCCTGGCGGTCGAGGCCTCGGGGCAGGAGCTCTGTCTCACCGGCCTGACCCATGGCCAGCATCTGCGGGTCACCCTGCGCCGCGGTCTTCCGGCCGCCAATGGCGAGGCGCTGATCAAGGATGTGGACCTCAGCCAATACATCCGCGACCGCAGCCCCTCGGTGCGCTTTCCGGGTCGCGCCTATATGCTGGCGCGCAGCGATGTGACCGCCCTGCCGGTGGAGACGGTCAATGTCGACAAGCTCGACCTGAAGCTCTCGCACATCAGCGACCGCAACCTCTTGCGCAGCATGCAGGAGGACCTGTTTGCCCGCCCGCTGAACCAATGGCAGAGCGAGAATTTCGACGCCACCTTGGCCGAGGAACTCTGGACCGGCACCGCCGAGGTGCAGCAGGCGTTGAACCGCGACATGACCACCCGGTTGCCGCTGGATGATGTGCTGGCCGATCAGCCTGTGGGCATCTATGCGCTCAGTGCCTCTGTGCCGGGGGCCGATCCCTATGACAGCCCGGCGGCGATGCAATGGTTTGTACTGACCGATCTTGGCCTCAGCTCCATGTCCGGGGCCGATGGGTTGCATGTGCAGGTGCAGGGGTTGTCGGACGCCAAGGCCCGCGCCGGCGTCGAGGTCGAACTGATCTCGGAGGCCAACGCGGTGATTGCCCGCAGCACCAGTGATGCCACTGGCTATGTGCATTTTGCGCCGGGGCTGACCCGGGGCACCGGCAGTGCTGCGCCCGCAATGCTGCTGGCCCGCGCGGGAGAGGAGGACTTTGCCTTCCTGTCGCTGCGCGATGCCGCCTTTGATCTGTCGGACCGTGGTGTCGAGGGCCGGCCCGCGCCCGGCCCGGTTGATGTCTTCCTGACCACAGATCGGGGTGCTTATCGTGCCGGTGAAACCATCAACGTCACCGCCCTGTCGCGCGATCCCCGCGCGCAGGCCATCGAAGGGCTGCCGCTGATCGCGGTGCTGAAACGCCCTGACGGTGTGGAGTATTCGCGCCACATCTCCGAAGGGGGCGATGCAGGCGGTCATGTCTACGCCCTGCCCGTGGGCGACAGCGCGCCGCGCGGCTCTTGGGCGATCGAGATCTATGCCGACCCCAAGGCGGAGCCGCTGACACGGCAAACCGTACTGGTCGAGGATTTCCTGCCTGAGCGGATCGATTTTGAACAGGAGATCCGCGACGTCGCGGGCCTGCGTCCCGGCGGGCAGCTGGTTGTCGATATCGACGCGCGGTTCCTGTTTGGCGCACCCGGCGCTGGCCTCAGCGTCGAGGGTGATGTCTCTCTCGCCCCGGTGCGGCAGCTGGCCGATTGGCCCGGCTATCGCTTTGGGCGCTATGATGCGGAAACCAACCGCCAGACCCGCTATTTCAGCGGCGAGGACACCGGCGCCAATGGCCAGTCCGTCGCGGTTGGTGATTTGCCCGAGGTGCAGGCAGCGGGTCTGCCGCTTGAGGCCCGCCTGCGCACGCGGCTCTCGGATGGCTCTGCCCGTCCGGTCGAGCGTGAATTGACCGTGCCGGTCCAGCCTGCGACCCCGGTGATCGGGATCAAGACGCAGTTTGCCGATGACGTGGTGGCCGAGGGCACCGAGGCCGGGTTCGAGTTGATCTCGCTGGCACCGGATCTCACCCCCGCCCCGATGCAGGTGCAATGGGTGCTGAACCGGGTCGAGACGCGCTATCAGTGGTATCAGCTCTATGGCGACTGGCAGTGGGAGCCGATCACCCGCCGCACCCGCGTGGCCTCGGGCGAGGCGATGCTGGGCGGCGAACCGGTGGCGGTCTCCGCGCCGGTGGACTGGGGCCGCTACGAGCTGGTGGTGGAACGTCTGGATGGCGACTACGTGACCGCTGCGCAGGATTTCTACGCCGGCTGGTATGTGCCCGCCTCCGACGCGCAGACCCCGGATCGTCTGGAACTGTCGCTGGATGGCCAAAGCTACACCCCCGGCGACACCGCCCGCCTGCGGATCGTGCCGCAAGCGGCGGGCACCGCGCTGATCTCCGTCATGGGCAGCGAGCTGATCCACCGTCAGGCGGTCGAGGTGACGGCAGGCGAGAACGTGATCCCGCTTGAGGTCACATCCGAGTGGGGCAGCGGTGCCTATGTGACCGCCTCTGTCGTGCAACCCGTCGCCAGTCGGCAGGGCCGCACCCCGACCCGGGCGCTGGGCATCGCCCACGCCGCGGTGACCCAGCCGGGGCAGGAGTTGGATGTCAAGATCAACACCCCCGAGGTCACCCGCCCCCGTCAGAGGGTCGCGGCGACCGTGACTGTCGCCGGGGCCAAGGCGGGCGAGGAGGTCTGGCTGACGCTGGCCGCCGTTGATGTCGGTATCCTCAACCTCACCGGTTTTCAAAGTCCGGATCCCGTGGGCTATTTCCACGGTCAGCGGCGATTGGGGATGGAGCTGCGCGATATCTATGGCCGCCTCATCGATCCCGGCAATGGCGCGCTGGGACGTGTGCGCTCCGGCGGCGATGCCGGGCTTGGGGCGCAATTCCAGTCACCGCCGCCGACGCAGGATCTGATGTCGGTCTTCCACGGCGCGGTGCAGGTCGGGAACGATGGCAGCGTGAGCCTGCCCATCGATTTGCCGGACTTCAACGGCACCGTGCGGCTGATGGCGGTGGCCTGGACTGACCGATCGGTCGGGCAGGCGGAGGCCGACATGATCGTGCGCGATCCGGTGGTGCTGACCGCCTCACTGCCGCGTTTCCTGGCGCCCGGCGATCAGAGCCGCATCCGGCTGGATATCACCCACGCCGATGGGCCTGCGGGCGAGATCGGTCTGGCGGCCGAGGTGATCGGGGCCGGGCTGCAACTGGGCGCGCTGCCGCCTTCGGTGACGCTCACCGAACAGGGCCGGGTGCTGCTGGAACTGCCGGTCACGGCAGAGGCCGTGGGCGATCCCGAGCTGCGTCTGAGCCTGACCACACCCGGCGGCGAGGTGCTGGACCAGACCCTGCGCCTGCCGGTGCGCGCCAATGATCCGGAGGTCTCGGAAACCCGGCGCTTCTCGCTGGCGAGTGGCGACAGCTTCCTGTTCAACGCGGATGTGTTCGCGGGGCTGCGCCCTGGCTCCGCCCGCGCGGTGATGTCGGCGGGGCCGCTGGCCAAGTTCGACGTGCCGGGGCTGTTGTCGCAACTGGACGGCTACCCCTATGGCTGCACCGAACAGGTGACGTCGAAGGCGCTGCCGCTGCTGTACCTGTCGTCGGTGGCCGAGGCCGCCGGTCTGGGCGATGGCCCCAAGGTGGACGCGCGCATCAACGGCGCCATCCGCAAGGTGCTGACCCGGCAGGCCGCCAATGGCGCCTTTGGCCTCTGGCGCGCCGAGAGCGGCGATCTGTGGCTGGATGCCTATGCGTCTGACTTCCTCAGCCGGGCCCGGGCCAAAGGCTATATGGTGCCCGATCAGGCCTTTGCCCGCGCCATGGACAATCTGCGCAATCGGCTGAACTACGCGCCGGACTTTGACAGCGGTGGCGAGGACGTGGCCTATGCGCTGCTGGTGCTGGCGCGTGAGGGTGCGGCGGCGATGGGCGATCTGCGCTATTACGCGGATGTGAAGGCGGAGGCCTTCTCCACCCCGATGGGCGCGGCGCAACTGGGGGCCGCACTGGCGGCCTATGGCGATCAGCGCCGGGCGGACAAGATGTTTGCCCGCGCCGCGCAGATGATCGCAGGCCAAGGCGCTGAAAAGCCAGTGTGGCGTGTCGATTACGGCACTCAGTTGCGCGACTCGGCGGCTGTCCTCGCGCTGGCGGTGGAGTCCGGCAGCACGGCGGTCAATCGTGATTACCTCACGGCGCGGGTCGCGGGCGGTGAGGGCTATCGTTCCACCCAGGAAGCCGCTTGGAGCCTGATGGCGGCGCAGGCGTTGGTGGACAACCCCGAAGACTCCGGTCTGCGGGTCAATGGCCAGCCGGTCATCGGCGCTTTTGTCGAGGTGATGCAGGGTGACAGCCCGGCGGATCTGTCGATCACCGCGGCCTCCGGGCGCAGCACCGACATCACCCTGACCCGCATCGGCGTGCCTGTCGTGCCCCCGGCGGCGCGTGGCTACGGCTTTGCCCTGACACGGGAGTATTACACCTTGGAAGGGGCGCCGGTGGATCTGGCCTCGGTCGCGGTCGGCACCCGGTTGGTGACAGTGCTGCGGGTGCTGCCGCAAGAGGAGATCGGCGCGCGGCTGATGGTCAATGATCCGCTGCCGGCGGGGCTGGAGATCGACAATCCCAACCTGCTGCGCTCCGGCGATCTGCGCGAACTGGACTGGCTCAGCCTCTGGGAGGCCGATCACGTGGAATTCCGCTCGGATCGTTTCCTCGCGGCCGTAACCTCGCGGGGGGATGATCCGATCACCCTGGCCTATATGGTGCGCGCGGTCAGCCCCGGTGACTTCCACCACCCGGCGGCCTCGGTCGAGGATATGTACCGCCCGGCCTACCGCGCCAACACGGCGGCGGGGCGGTTGCAGGTCGAATGACACCGGCAGATCGCCCCGGCAGGGTGCTGCCGCGTCGGCGCCGATGGCGGGGGCGCCCGGCCCCTGCCGGGACCGGGCGCGGCCTGACCGTTCGGTCAGGCGGGGGCGCGCTGCGCCCCCTGCGGCGGTGGCTGGCGGGCGTCAGAACGCCGCTTCTGGTCCTGCTTGTCGTGGGGACGCTTACCGCCCAGGCGCTTGATCGGTGGGTCGATGCGACGGTGCTTCCTCAGACACTTGCGGACACCTCTGTCGAGCTGCGTGACCGCAATGGGCGCTTGCTGCGGGCCTATCCGGTGGCGGATGGCATCTGGCGCATGGCGGTGCGGGTTGGGGATGTGGACCCGACCTATCTGCAGATGCTGCGCGCCTATGAGGACAAGCGGTTTGACACCCACATCGGGGTGGATCCGCTGGCGATGCTGCGCGCGGCCGGGCAGGCCCTGTGGCACGGGCGCACGGTGTCCGGCGGCTCCACGCTGACCATGCAGGTGGCGCGGTTGCTGGAGGATGGCTCCACCGGGCGCTGGGTGGGCAAGCTGCGCCAGATCCGGGTGGCGCTGGCGCTGGAGCGGCAGCTGTCGAAACCGGAGATCCTGGCGCTCTATCTGACCCATGCGCCCTTTGGCGGCAATCTCGAAGGGGTGCGGGCGGCGAGCTTTGCCTGGTTCGGCAAGGAGCCGCACCGCCTGACCGCCGCCGAGGCAGCCTTGCTGGTGGCGCTGCCGCAAGCGCCGGAAACACGCCGCCCTGACCGTTCGGTAAGCGCAGCACGCTCCGCACGGGCGCGGGTGTTGCAGCGCAGCCATGAGGCCGGGGTGCTGTCGGCGCAGGTTGCACGTGATGCGGCACAGGCGCGCATGCCGGACAGCCGCCGCCCGTTCCCGTTGCTGGCGCCGCATCTGGGCGATGCGCTGCAGAGCGCGTCGCCGGCGCAGGCGCGGTTTGACGTGACGCTGGACGCCGATCTGCAGGCGCGGCTGCAGGCGGTGCTGCACCGGCGGGTGACGGCGGCGGGGCCGCGGCTTGGTGCAGCGATGATCGTGGCGGATCACCGCACGGGCGAGGTCCTCGCCCGGATTGGCGCACCGGACTATACCGACGCGGCGCGGCGCGGCTTTGTCGATATGGTGACGGCCACCCGTTCGCCCGGTTCGACCCTGAAGCCGCTGGTCTACGGCCTCGCCTTTGACGAGGGGCTGGTGCATCCCGATACGCTGATCCGCGACGCGCCGGTGTCCTTTGGCGGCTACGCGCCGCAGAATTTCGACGGGGCGTTTCGGGGTGATGTGCGGGTGCGCGATGCGCTGCAGATGTCGCTAAACACGCCGGTGGTGATGCTGACGGAGGCGCTTGGCCCCTCGCGGTTGATGGCGGCGATGCGGCAGGCGGGAATGCAGCCACAGCTGCCCGGCGGCAAGGCGGGGCTGGCGGTGAGCCTGGGGGGTGTTGGCGTCAGCCTGCAGGATCTGGTGCAGATGTATGCGGTGCTGGCGGCGGGCGGGGCCGGACCACAGCTGACGGTTCAGGCCGGCGACGGCAGCGACCGAACCCCGCGGGTGATCTCCCCTGTCGCGGCTTGGTACCTTGGCCATATCCTGCGTGATGTGCCGGTGCCGCGCGGCGCCCGGGCGGGCGTTCTGCCCTATAAGACCGGCACCTCCTACGGGCACCGGGATGCCTGGGCCGTGGGCTGGGACGGCCAGCATGTGATTGGCGTCTGGCTGGGACGGGCGGATGGCACCCCGGTGCCGGGGGTCTTTGGCGCGGAACTGGCAGCGCCGGTGCTGTTTGAGGCCTTTGCCGCGCTGAAGCCAGACCTGACCCCGCTGGCGCCGCCACCGCCCAATGCGCTGGTTCTTGCCTCGGCCGAGTTGCCGCAGCCCCTGCAGCGGTTCCGGGCGCGGGACGCGGTGTTTTCCGACGCGGGGGCTGGGGCGCCGGAGGTGGTCTTCCCGCCTGCCCGCGCCCGGCTGGCACTGGTGGAGGGCCGTCTGGCGCTGAAGCTGCGCGGGGGACGGTTGCCGTTTACGGTGCTGGCCAACGGTCTGCCGGTGGCCCGGGGTCTGCGGTCCCGCGATCTCGACCTTCCGAGCCCCGGGCCGGGCCACGCCACGCTTGTGGTGATCGATGCGGATGGGCAATCTGCGCGGGTGACGGTGGAAATCGAGGAGAGGGGGTAAGGCATGCAGAAGAGGCGGCTGAGGCAACCAGCAGGGCGGTTGGCCCTGATCGCTACGGTAGCGGCGATTGCGGCGGTGACACCGCTGCGGGCGCGGGCCGATTGTGCCAGTGCAGAGGAGGTTGCGCGCTTCGTATCGGACTACATGGCGTTCACGCCGACCGTGGCCCTGGGCGCGGAGGGGAGCATGGTGGATGCGCTCTGTACGCAGGCGCGGCTGAGTGAAGCCCTCTCGGCGCACATGGGGCCGGTGATCGGCTACAAGGCCGGGCTGACCAGCCCGCCCGCGCAGGCGCGCTTTGGCGCCGAGGCGCCGGTGCGTGGCGTGCTCTATCGCGATATGATGGTGCCGAGCGGCGTAACGGTGCCGGTCCCCTGGGGTGCGGTGCCGATGGTGGAGGCGGATCTGATCCTGGAGATCGGGGATGCCGCGGTCAACTGGGCCACCACGCCGGAGGAGGTGATGGAGAACATAAGCGGCATCCGCCCCTTCATCGAATTGCCGGACCTCGCTCTCGCGCCCGGAGAGCCGATGACGGCGGAGACGATCACTGCAATGGGTGTCGGGGCGCGCCTTGGTGTCTTGGGCGCGGAGATCGAGGTCGCGGAGGTGCCGCAGCTGACCGCCGCCCTGGCGCAGATGCAGGTCACGCTGCGGGATGCGCAGGGGCGGGTGGTGGTCTCCGCACCCGGCTCGGCGGTGTTGGGACATCCCGCCGAAACGATCCTGTGGCTGCACGCCGCCGGCGTGACCTTCAAGGCCGGCGATCTGGTGTCGGTCGGATCCTTCGGCGCCCTGGTGCCGCCCGCCGATCTTCATGGTGCTGCCACGGTTACCTATGAGGGGCTGCCTGGTGATCCGCAGGTTGCGGTGACCTTCGGGTCGACGTCCTGATGCAAGGATGTGCGCGGGGATCGTTGGCATGAGGGGTTTCGCATCGGGCTTTGCCCGATGCGACCCGCGCCGCGCCTTTGGCGCGGCGCGCGGCCCAACCGGGCGATGAGATCGCCAGATCTCAAGCCTGGGCGGGAGCGCCCCCGGACGGCGTGACGATCACAGCAGGCAGTGTCGGCACTGGCCTTGATGCGGAAACCTTGCAGACACCATGCAGGGTCCCGGCAGGCAATCACGGATCAGGCGCAGCCACCCGGGCCGGGACGATGGAACCGCCTAGCTGCGTCCCTCGCGCAGCCAGGCCCCGATCATCAGCCCCGCCGCCAGCAGCAGCAAGAGCCAGGACGGCAGCACCGGGGACTGGGTCACCGCCGTGGTTTCATAAGCGCCGCGCGGCACCAGCCCGATCCAGCCGCGCCCCGCCGCAGGACGCCCCTCGCGGATGTTGCGCAGCGAGGGCATACCGTCTTCGAGCGCCATCGCACCGCCGCGCAGGCTCTGCACCAGAGGCTCCATCACGCGCGCGGTGGCGATCGTCTGCTCGAACTCCCGCGGTGCGGCGGGGCCAAGGCCGATCACCGCGCGTTCGTCGCCTTCCTCCAGGTGATACAACCCGATCTGGTCGCTCTCGTAGCGCCCGACCCAGAGCCCGGGGCGGAGCTCGCGCAGGCGCACCTCGGAGGTGCTGCCATCCGGGGCGGTCACGGTCACCGGGCCGACGCGATCGCCGAGGGTGCGCCGTTGGATGCGCATGCGCTGGCCGGTGGCCTCGGCGGTCAGAACCTCCTCTTCCAGTTCCGGTTCCTTCATCATCCAGTGGGCGAGGCGGCGCAGCAGCTCCAGCTGTGGCCCGCCACCCTCATAACCCCGGCTCCAGAGCCAGGCGTGGTCCGAGGCCAGCAGCGCCACGCGCCCCTCCTCGACCCGGTCCAGGGTCAGCAGCGGCCGGGTGCCGATGCCGCGCATCAATGTATCGCCGCCGGTGGTCTCCAGCTCCACCTGCCGCATCCAGCGGCCCCAGTCCTCGGCGCCGGTCAGCTCGGCGGTGACCGGGTGTTGCAGGCCGGTCTCGCTGATGGCGGGGCGATAGGGTTCCTCCAGCACGCGGGCCGAGGGACGGGCCGGCAGCACCTCGGCCAGCGGTGTGCGAAAGATACTGTCGGCGCTGGCAAAATCCGGCCCCGCCGCGACCAGCACCGCGCCACCGCCGCGCACGTAATTGGCGACATTGTCCAGATAGATCGCCGGCAGGATGCCGCGCCGCTTGTAGCGGTCAAAGATGATGAGGTCGAAATCCTCGATCTTTTCCAGAAACAGCTCCCGCGTCGGGAAGGCGATCAGCGACAGCTCGTCCACCGGCACGCCATCCTGCTTTTCCGGGGGGCGGAGAATGGTGAAATGCACCAGATCGACGGCGCTGTCGGACTTCAGCAGGTTGCGCCAGGTGCGTCCGCCCGGGTGCGGCGCGCCGGAGACCAGCAGCACCCGCAGCCGGTCGCGCACGCCGTTGATCTGCAACAGGGCGGCATTGTTGCGCGCGGTCAGCTCGCCCTCGGCCTCGGGGACGCGGAACTCCACCACGTTGCGGCCGCCATGGGGCAGGGTCAGCGGCAGGTCGAAATCCACCCCCACCGGCAGGCGAAAGCTCTGCGCCGGGCCTCCGTCGATGGAGATCTGCAGGTCGGTCAGCCGCGCCCCCGCAGGCGCGGCGCCCTGGTCCTCCACCCGCAGGGTCAGGGTCATCGGCTCGCCGATGATGCCGAAGGAAGGCGCATTCCTGACGATCAGGCGGCGGTCCCAGTCCTCCGCGCGGCCGGTCATCAACAGATGCAGCGGCGCCGGCAGATCGGGGCTGCGGGCCATGTCGTGCACCTGCCCGTCCGACAGCGCGATCAGGCCGGCGACCCGGGCGCGCGGTTCATCCGCCAGCGCCCGCGACAGCGCGTCCATCAGCTGGGTGCCGCCATCATCGGGGCTGTCCTCGACCGTGATCCAGCGCACCTCGGTATTGGGGCGGGCAGCCAGCGCCGCCTCCAGCTCCGCGCGGGCCGTGGCCATCTGCTCGGGCCGGTCCGACAGCCCCTGGCTCGCCGTGCGGTCCTCCGCCACGATGACGATGTCGCTGAGCGGGCTGCGGTCCTCGACCTGGATCACCGGACCCGAAAGGGCTGCCAGCAGCACCAGCGCCGCCGCCGCCCGCAGCGCCCAGCCCGACAGGCGCCGCCAGATCGCCAGCCCCAGCGCAAGAAGGCTCAGCGCCGCCAGCCCGGCGACCAGCGCCCAGGGCACCAGCGGGTCGAAGAGGATCGTTTGCGTCATTGCGGCTGGGCTCCTTGCGCCACGGGTTCAGGGTGTTGCATGCGGTTACTGCCCCAGACGGTCGAGCAGCGCAGGCACATGGACCTGGTCGGATTTGTAGTTGCCGGTGAGCACATGCATCAGCAGGTTGACACCGAACCGCCGCGCCAGCTCCCGCTGGCGTTCGCCGGAGAACCCGCGCCCGACCGGATAGAGCGGCGCGTTGTTCTGATCCACCGCCCAGGCGGCGGCCCAGTCGTTGCCGCCGATCACCACCGGCGTCACCCCGTCGTTGAGGTTGCGGAAGGGCAGGCCCTCGACCTGCTCCGCATCCGGCGGCGCGGCCTCGACCCAGATCTCGCCGCGCGGGTGACGGCCGGGAAAATCCTGCAACAGGTAGAAGGCCCGGGTCAGCACGTGATCGGCAGGCAGCGGTTCCAGCGGCGGGATGTCCAGCGGCAGCGCCAGCTGTTGCAGGCGCCGCGCCGCGCCGCTGGTGGCCCCGGCCAGCGCCAGATCGGCATCGCGGGTGTCAAAGAGGATCATGCCGCCGGTGCGCAGATAGGCGTTCAGCTTGCTGTAGGCCGCCGAGGAGGGCAGCGGCTGCGCCTCCGTTACCGGCCAGTAGAGGAAGGGAAAGAACGCCAGCTCATCCGCTTCGAGGTCAACGCCATGGGGGGCTGCCGGCTCCACTGAGGTGCGCAGGGCCAGCACGTTGCTGAGCCCGCGCAGGCCTTCCTGAGCCACCCGGTCCACCTGCGCATCGCCGGTCAGCACATGCGCCAGGGTCAGCTCGGATGTCAGCTCGGTCGGGCTGGCGGTGGCTGCGGGTGCGCCCCGCTCCGCCTGTGCCTGTTCCTGTGCGCGCGCTGCGGGGGGGCCTGTCGCGATCAGCGCCGATGCAAGGCCCGCCGCCAGGACGAGGCTGGCGACCCGGGCGGGCGACCACAGGCCGGAGACCACGAGGGCCGCCAGGACATCCACCACCAGCAACACCAGCGCCGCGCTCAGCATGAGGCCACCGAGCGGGCGCTCCTCCGCGCCTTCATAGCGCAGCACCGGCACCGAGGTGGGCCATGTGGCGGGCTGGATCTCATCACCGTCCCGCAGCACATTGCGGGCGTAGGCGCGGCTGCCGCTGGTATAGAGCCCGGGCTGCACATCCGGCCCGGCCGCGGCGGCGACCAGATCCGGCCCGGCGACACCGCCGAGCGTATCCGCATCGCTGAGACGGCCAAACCCGTCCAGAACCTCGGCCGCCTGCCAAGTGGTGCCCTCCAGATCCTCTGCCGCGGGTGGTTTGGCCGCCGAGGACACCGCCAGCCGTTCCAGCATGTCGACAAACAGGCCCGACAGCGGCAGCGTGCTCCATTCCGCGTTGGCGGTGACATGGAACAGGATCACCTGTCCCTGTCCCAATGGCTTGCGGGTGACCAGCGGGGTGCCGTCGCTCAGCTCCGCCACCACGCGGCTGGCCAGCTCCGGGTCCGGCTGCGCCATCACCTGCGAACTGACCGTCACATCCGGCGGGATCTCCAGCCCGTAAAAGGGCGAGCCTTCGGCAAAGGGCGCCAGCGCCTTGGGTTCACCCCAGCTCATGGCGCCGCCGATGCTGCGCCCGCCGATCCGCAGGCGCACCGGCATCAGCGGCTCTTCGGTGTCGCGGGCGGTGTCGCTGGCCGCCAGCCGCGGCCCGGCAAACCGCAACAGCAGCCCGCCCTGATCCACCCAGTCGACCAGCGCCTCTTCCTGCGCCGGAGCAAGCCGGGCCACATCGGCCAGCACCACCACATCCGGGTTGGCGGGCAGCAGATCGGCCAGCGCACCTTCCAGCAGCTCCGCCGTCGGTTCCAGCGCCTGGCGCAGGTAGTGCAGCGGCGACAACAGCGCCAGCCCCTCGTCGCTGCTCTGGGCCGAGATCAGCGCCACCTCGCGCCGCCGCAGCCGGTCATCGGTCAGCGAGACCGCCCCCGCCGACCGGGTTTCGAGCACTTCGAACCGGCTGATGCGGGCGCGCAGCTCCATCGGCAGCGCCAGTTGCGCCTCGGCATGGGTGGCGCCGGGCTCAAAGCGCAGCGTGGCCGCCGCCAGCGCCCGTTCGACGCCGTTCGGATCCGGCCCCAGCGCCTGCACCGTCAGGTCCTGCGCCAGCCCGGCACCGCTGCGCAGGGCCCGCAGGACGATGGCGCCGTCCTCATAGGTGGCGGGCAGCAGCCCGACCACCGGCGCGCCGCTTTCGTAGACCTCGATATCGCCGCGCTCGGCCAGGGCGGCGACCAGATCCGCCCGCCCCGGCATGGCGAGGCCATCGCTCAGCCACAGGGTGTCAAAGCCGCCCTCGACCCCGGCGATCAGCTCCTGCGCCGCCTGCACCTGATCCGGCGCGGCCACCCAGGGCGCCGGGGTGAGACCCGGCAACTGGCGCTCCCAGCGTCCGGCGGCGAGGAACTGCAACGGCTCCGGCGCGGTCAGGCGCAACAGCGCCACCGGGCGGCCCGCGCGCCCGGCTTCGGCCAGCGCTTCCTCGATCTGGGTGCGGTTCTGCTGCCAGTGCGGCGCGCCGCCCCAGCCCGCGTCCATCACCACGAGGAGCGGCCCGCTGCCGCTCCGGTCCTGCGCCGGGTTCAGCACCGGCCCGGACAGGCCGATGATCGCCGCCGCCACCGCCAGCATCCGCAACAGCAGCAGCCACCAGGGGGTGCGGTCCGACAGGCTCTCGTCATCCTTCAGCCCCAGCAGCAGCCGCACGGCGGGGAACAGCTGCCGTTTCGGAGCCGGCGGGATCGCCCGCAGCAGCAGCCAGAGAAGCGGCAGCACCAACAGCCCCAGCAGCAGCCAGGGGCTGGCAAACCCTATGCCCGCGATCATGGTCATTGGCGCCGCTCCAATGCGTGATAAAGCCACAGCAGCCCGGCCTGGGCGCTCTCGCCGCTGTGGTGCAGGCCAAAGGTCCAGCCCGCGGCGTGGCACAGGCGCGCCAGGGCGTCGCGGCGCTCTGCCAGCCGCTCCAGATAGCGGTCGCGCAGCGCCGCCGCCTTGAGCGTTTCATGGGTGACGCCGTCGCCGGGCCCTTCGAACCGGGTGCGCCCGGCAAAGGGAAACTGCTCCTCGCTCGGGTCCAGCACCTGCAACAGCACCCCGCGCAGGCCTCGGTCGGCGGCCTTGCTGAGGGCGATTTCCAGCTCCTCGAAAGGGCCGAGGAAATCCGAGATGAACAGCGCCCGGGCATGCGGGATCAGCGCCCGGTGTTCCGGCGGGGCATAGGCGATGTCGTCGTGGGTGGTGAAATGCTCCGCCAGTCGCAGGATCTGCATATTGCCGCGCCGGGGCGGCAGCACCCCGCCGGTCAGCCCGACCCGTTCGCCGCCGCGCACCATCAGCACCGCCGTCGCCAGCGCCAGCAGGCGGGCGCGGTCGATCTTCTGCGGCAGGTCGGCGGTGGAGGCAAAGCGCATCGACTGCCCCTGATCGACCCACAGATGCACGGTCTGCGCGATCTGCCATTCCCGCTCGCGCACGAATTGCTGATCGCCCCGGGCAGAGCGGCGGTGGTCGATCATGCGGCGGCTGTCGCCCTGCTGCACAGGACGGTATTGCCAGAAATCATCGCCCACGCCGGAACGCCGGCGCCCGTGTTCGCCCAGCAGCACCGCCCCGGCGAGCTGCTGCGCCTGCACCAGCAGGGGCGGCAGCACGCTGGCGGCCTCTTCGGCGCGGCTGCGGATCTGGCCTGCGGGGCCCCGGGCGGCCAGATCGCGAGAGGTGGCAGGATGGCTCACGCGGCGGCCTCGGTCCGGATCAGGGTGGCGGCGGTCTCGTCGATCAGATCCGCCAGGCTGTCGCCGCGGGCGCGGGCGGCAAAGCTGAGCTGCATGCGGTGGCTGAGCACCGGGCGGGCCATGTCGATCACATCCTCGGCACTGGGGGCGAGGCGGCCCTGCAACAGGGCGCGGGCCCGCACCGCCAGCATCAGCGCCTGTGCGGCGCGCGGTCCCGGCCCCCAGGCCACGGTCTGGGCAACCCGGTCGCTGACCCCGGCCTCCTGCGGGCGGAAGGCGCGCACCAGGTCGAGGATCACCTCGACCACCGACTCGCCCACCGGCATGCGCCGCAGCAGGGTCTGGGCGGCCACCAGCTCCTCGGCGGTGAACACCTGATGCGCCTCGTCCTCGGCGACCCCGGTGGTGGCCAGCAGGATGTCGCGCTCGGTGTCGCGATCCGGGTAGTGCACGTCGATCTGCAACAGGAACCGGTCCAGCTGCGCTTCGGGCAGGGGGTAGGTGCCCTCCTGTTCGATCGGGTTCTGGGTGGCCAGCACGTGAAACGGCGCCTCCAGCGGGCGATCCGCCCCGGCGACGGTCACGGTCTTTTCCTGCATCGCCTGCAACAGCGCCGATTGCGTCCGCGGCGAGGCGCGGTTGATCTCATCCGCCATCAAGAGCTGGCAGAAGATCGGCCCCTGCACAAAGCGAAAGGCGCGGGTGCCGTCGGGTGCGGTATCCAGCACCTCGGAGCCGAGAATATCGGCGGGCATCAGGTCGGGGGTGAACTGCACCCGATTCCCGCGCAGCCCCATCACCGTCGACAGCGCTTCGACCAGACGGGTCTTGCCGAGGCCCGGCAGGCCGATCAGCAGCCCGTGGCCGCCGCACAAGAGCGTCGCCAGCGTCAGGTCCACCACGCGTTCCTGCCCGATGAAGCGGCGGGTGATCGAGGCGCGCGCCTCTTGCAGCTTTGCTTCCAGCGCTTCGATGTCGGACAACAGATCCTGTGCTTCGCTCATGACTTCCCTTTCCGTGGGCTTATATGGTCTGAGTGTATCGCGCGCAGATGGAATGGCAAAACGAATGAGTGGACAAAAAGCTGTGACCCCGACGGCAAAGGGCCTTGAAGCCAGCGCAAAAGCCGCTGGCAAAGGCGGATTGCCGCCCGTGCATTTGTGGAACCCGCCCTATTGCGGTGACCTCGACATCCGCATTCATCGCGACGGCAGCTGGAGTTATCTCGGCTCGCCGATCAACCGCGTCGAACTGGTCCGGCTGTTTTCGTCGATTCTGAAGCTGGAAGAGGGTCGCTATTACCTGGTGACCCCGGTGGAAAAGGTCGGCATCACGGTGGAGGATGCGCCGTTTGTGGCGGTGGATTTCGAGGTCGACGGCAGCGGCCGGGGTCAGGTCCTGACCTTTGTCACCCAGGTCGGCGACCGCAGCGCGGCAGGGGCGGACAATGCGATCCGGGTCGAGCAGGACCCCGCCACCGGAGAGCCGTCGCCCTATGTGCATGTGCGGGCCGGGCTGGAGGCGCTGATCGACCGCAAGAGTTTTTACCGGCTGATGGAGCTCGGCGAGATCCACGACGGCTGGTTTGGCCTGTGGTCGGGCGGGCGGTTCTTTGCGATCCTGCCGGAAGATGGGCTGGAGTCCGCCTGACCTCGCACCCCCTGGGGCTGGCTCTTGCCGACAGCTGCGCGCCTCGGCAGACTGGCCGAACTGTGGGTGGCAGCGCCATCGCCGCCCCCGCGCGGTGCGGCGGCAGGAAGGCCATTAAAATTGCACAAAACAACCCGTTTTCTTCTGCGTGGCGGCGCGGCATATCAGGCCTCGACAGAGCAGATGCAGTTCAAAGTTAAATTAAAACCCGCGCACGCCCGGTGGCGGAATGTGCTACACTTCGGGTCCGGACTGCACGCGTGCAGCAGGAGGTGAGAATGCCAAGATTCGCGGCCAATCTATCCATGCTCTTTGCGGAGCTTCCCTATCTGGACCGGTTTTCGGCCGCGGCCGCCGCAGGGTTCGAGGCGGTGGAGGTGCTGTTTCCCTATGAGTTTGCGGCCAAGGAAACCCAGCGCGCGTTGCTGGCCAACGGGCTGGACCTGCTGCTGATCAATGCGCCACCGCCGAATTACACCGGCGGCGATCCCGGCTATGCGGCGGTGCCGGAGCTGGCCGACCGGTTCCAGCGCGACATCCGCCGGGTGCTGCGCTATGCCGACATGCTGAAGGCCGGGCGCATCCATGTGATGGCAGGCCCGGCCAAGGGCGCGGCGGCGCGCGAGACCTTTGTGCAGAACCTGCGGGCGGCGGCGGATTCGGCGCCGCAGCAGCAGTTCACCATCGAGCCGCTGAACAGCGGCGATTTTCCGGGCTATTTCCTTGATGATTACAACCTCGCGGCGGAGATCCTCGACGAGGTCGGGCGCGAGAATGTGACCCTGCAGTTTGATGCCTACCACGCGCAGCTGATCCACGGCGATGCGCTCAAGGTCTGGGAGACCTTTGGAGATCGCGCCACCCATGTGCAGTTTGCGGCCGCACCTTCGCGCTGCGAACCGGGCAATGGGCCGCTGGATTTCGACGCGCTTTTTGCGGCGATTGACGCCAGTGGTTATCAGGGCTGGGTCAGCGCCGAATATACCCCCAGCACGCCGCGGACCGAGGACAGCCTGAGCTGGATGCGCAGCCTGGAAGCGGCCTGAACCCCGCGATCTGATCTGGCTGGCTTTCTGACTGAAAGGCTGGCGTTTGCGGCGGCGCGGTCTGCGTTTGAGCTGTGTTCCGGGGGGGGGGGGTCACTGTTGCAGGCAGGGGGCGCTCCCGCCCCCCGTGCGATCATCACAGATGATCTGCGGGCGTTGGGCCCGGCGCCGCTGGCGCGGCGCAGGGCGTATTGGCGCGACCGGTCACTGCAAGCAGAGGAACAGGTCCAGATTGCGGCCACGGGCGCGGTCGGTTTCGGTCGAGGCATGTTCGGCGCGTTTGCCCTGACCGGCGCGGCAGACGCGGTCGGCCTCCTCCCGGGCCACTTTCAGCGCCCAGTGGCGTTTGAATTTCTGTTTGGTGGCAATGGTGACGCTGTCGCCGTTATAGGCGGTGACTTGCGGGTCGATGTGATGGGCACAGGCGGTCAGCGCCGCCAGCACTGCGGTCAAGATGATCGGTTTCAAAACGGGTCGTCCAATTGGTTTGGTCAAAAACCGGCGGCCACGTCGGGCGCCCGCCGGGAAGGGCTCTGTCTAAAACGGGCCAGGGCGTGCGTTAATGCGCCTCGGCCCAGTTCTGGCCGCGACCGGCGTCCACCACCAGTTTCACGTCCATATGCACCGCCGGATCGGCCGCGCCTTCCATGATCTCGCGGGCGACCGAAATGGTTTCGTCCACGTGATCCTGAGGAACTTCAAATAGCAATTCATCGTGTACCTGCAACAGCATGCGGGCGGGCAGATGCGCAATCGCCTCAGGCATCCGCACCATGGCGCGGCGGATCACATCGGCGGCGGTGCCCTGAATCGGCGCGTTGATCGCCGCTCGTTTGGCAAAGCTCGCCCGCGGCCCCTTGGCGGCAATCTCCGGCGTGTGGATCTTGCGGCCAAACAGCGTCTGCACATAGCCGTGTTCCTTGGCGAAATTCACCGTGTCGTCCATATATTGACGGATGCCGGGGAAGCGCTCGAAATAGCGGTCGATGAAGCCCTGCGCCTCGCCGCGCGGGATGCGCAGGTTGCGCGCCAGACCAAAGCCCGAGATGCCGTAGATCACCCCGAAGTTGATCGCCTTCGCCTTGCGGCGGATCTCCGGGGTCATCTCCGCCAGCGGTACGTCAAAGACCTCGGAGGCGGTCATGGCGTGAATGTCGTGACCATCGGCAAAGGCCTGTTTCAGCGCGTCGATTCCCGCCACATGGGCCAGGATGCGCAGCTCGATCTGGCTGTAGTCGAGCGACAGGAGCACATTGCCCTCTTCGGCGACAAAGGCCTCGCGGATGCGGCGGCCTTCCTCGCTGCGCACGGGGATGTTTTGCAGGTTCGGATCGGTCGAGGCCAGACGCCCGGTGTTCGCCCCGGTCTGCAAGTACGAGGTATGCACCCGGCCCGTTTCCGGGTGGATATGTTCCTGCAACGCATCTGTATAGGTGGATTTCAGTTTCGACAGCTGCCGCCAGTCCAGCACACGGGCGGGCAGCTCGTGCTCGGTGGCCAGATCCTCCAGGATGTCGGCGCCGGTGGCATAGGCCCCGGTCTTGCCTTTCTTACCGCCCGGTAAGGACAGCTTGTCAAAGAGGATCTCGCCCAGCTGTTTGGGCGAGCCGACGTTGAAGCTCTCGCCCGCAAGCGCGTGGATCTCAGCCTCAAGTGCTGCCATCTTTTGCGAAAACGCGTTCGACATCCGGCTCAGCGTGTCGCGGTCCACCTTGATGCCGTTCTGCTCCATCTGCGCCAGCACCGGCACCAGCGGACGTTCCAGCGTCTCGTAGACCGTGGTCACCCGTTTCTGGTGCAATTGCGGTTTGAACTGCTGCCACAGACGCAGGGTGATGTCGGCGTCTTCGGCCGCATAGGGCGTGGCGTCGTCGATCGGCACCCGATCAAAGGTGATCGCGGATTTGCCGCTGCCCAGCAGCGATTTGATCGGGATCGGCTGGTGATCGAGATAGCGTTCCGACAGCGTGTCCATGCCATGCCCGTGCATGCCGCCATGCAGCGCGTAGGACAACAGCATGGTGTCGTCGATCGGGGCCACGTCGATGCCGTTGCGGGCAAAGATCTTGGCGTCGTATTTCATGTTCTGGCCGATCTTGAGGATGGCGTCATCCTCCAGCACCGGTTTCAGCATCTCCAGCGCCTGCGCCAGCGGCATCTGCCCCTCGGCCAGATCGTCAGAGCCAAACAGATCGTCGGAGTTGCCCGCCTTATGCGTGAGCGGCACATAGCAGGCCTGCCCGGGCACCACGCAGAGGCAGATGCCGACCAGATCGGCGATCATCTCGTCAAGGCCGGTGGTCTCGGTATCTACCGCGACATAGCCATGCTCACGAATGAGGTCGATCCACTGTTGCAGCGTCTCGGCGTCGCGCACGGTGGTGTATTCGGCACTGTCAAAGCCCGGCGCTTCGGGCAGTTCCAGCGCGGCGGCCGCGGCGGAGGGTGCTTCGGGGATGGTCGGGGCCTCGCGGCCCAGCTGGTCGGCCATCCGCTTGGACAAGGTGCGGAATTCCATCTCGGCGAGGAAGCTCAGGAGCGTTTCGGCGTCCGGGTCGCGCACCTCCAGATCGTCGAGGGTGAAGTCCAGCTCCATGTCGCAATCGAGCTGCACGAGGCGTTTGGACATTTCGATCTGCTCGCGCTTTTCCACCAGAGTCTGGCGGCGCTTGGGCTGTTTGATCTCCTCGGCGCGGTCCAGCAGATCCTCCAGCGAGCCGAACTCGTTGATCAGCAGCGCGGCGGTCTTGATGCCGATGCCGGGCGCGCCGGGCACGTTGTCGACCGAGTCACCGGCAAGCGCCTGCACATCCACCACCCGGTCGGGGCCGACGCCGAATTTCTCGCGCACGCCATCGCTGTCGATGCGCTTGTTCTTCATCGCGTCGAGCATTTCGACCCCGTCGCCAACCAGCTGCATCAGGTCCTTGTCGGACGAGATGATGGTGACGCGGCCCCCGGCCTCGCGTGCCTGACAGGCCAATGTGGCGATGATGTCGTCGGCTTCGAAGCCTTCGATTTCCTTGCAGGCGATGTTGAAGGCGCGGGTGGCCTCGCGCGTCAGCGGGAACTGCGGCACCAGATCCTCGGGCGCGGGGGGGCGGTTGGCCTTGTACTGGTCGTACATGTCATTGCGGAACGACTTGCCGGAATGGTCGAATATGACCGCCACATGGGTGGGCGCATCGGGGCCCTTGTTGTCCTCGACCTGTTTGAACAGCATGTTGCAGAACCCCGAGACCGCACCGATCGGCAGCCCGTCGGATTTGCGCGTCAGCGGCGGCAGCGCGTGGTAGGCGCGAAAGATGAAGGCGGAGCCATCGATCAGGTGAAGATGGCAGCCTTTGCCGAATTGCGTTCCGCTCATGACCGTCGCGCTCCTTCTCGGGAAATCGTTCGTGTTCTGTTTCTGGGTTATCAATGATCCGGGGGGCAAGGGCAATTGGAGTTTGGGATTGGGGGGCTGATCGGCAGGGTTGAGGGACGCAATAGGACAGCCCCCTCCCGTTTTGCCGGAGGCAAACCTGCGGTTTGACGGGGAGGGTCGGGGGCTGTCCGACCTGTCGGTCGGACCGGGGCATCCCTCAGAACATGCCCATCACAAGGCCCGCCGCCATGGCCTGACCCAAATCGCGGCACATCTGCAAGTCCGCCTCGGGGATCACCTTGTCGGCCAGAATCGCCTCGGGCGTCTGTGCGTGGGTGCAGATAATCAGCGGCTCCTGCACCGGCTTCAGCCGCCAGCCCTGCGCGATCCGTGCCAATTGCCGCGCGGCGTTCTCGCCATCCGACCCGGCACAGATCATCTGCGCATAGGGGCGTGCCTCGATCTGTCCCAGCACCGGATAGTAGCAGCGATCAAAGAACTCTTTCATCGCGCCGGACAGCGCCGCGAGGTTTTCCGGCGCGCAGAACAGATAGCCGGACGCCGCCAGCAGATCCTCCGGCCCGGCGTCCTCGGCGCGGACCAGACGCGCGGACCCTTCGTCCGAAGCGCTCTCATAAGCGGCCTCGGCCATCTGCCGGCTGCCGCCGGTGCGGGAATGATATACGATCAACAGCTCTGCCATATCCGGCAGACTAGCGAACCCGGGCGCGGATCAAAAGCGCGGGCAAGCCCGGTTCAGGCGACTTTGCCCTCAAAATCCCGGTGGATGTATTTGCAGTCGCAATAGGGGCATTCGACAAACCCGCTGTCCTCGGGGATTTGCAGATAGACCCGCGGGTGGCCAAGCGCGCCTTCGCTGCCGTCGCAGGCGACGCGGTAGCTGTCCACGATCTTGGTTTCCGGCGCTTCTATGGTCATCGCTGGCGATCCTCTGGCTAATGCGTTAGGGGCTTTATGAGCCATGGAAATACCGGGGGCAAGAGCCGCGATGACTGACGAGGCAATCCGAATTGAAGCCTTGCGCAAGACCTACAAGGGCCGCAAGGGCCAGCCCGAGAAACAGGCACTGAAGGGGATCGACCTCACCGTGCCGCGTGGATCGGTGTTTGGCCTCTTGGGGCCGAATGGCGCGGGCAAGTCGACGCTGATCAATATCCTTGCCGGGCTGGTGCTGAAAACCAGCGGCAAAGTGACGATCTGGGGCTTCGATCAGGACGAAAACCCGCGTCAGAGCCGCGCCTCGATCGGGGTGATGCCGCAGGAGTTGAACCTCGACCCGTTCTTTACCCCACGCGGTGCGCTGGAGGTGCAGGCGGGCCTTTATGGCGTGCCAAAAGCCGAGCGCGACAGTGACGGCATCCTGAAACTGATCGGGTTGGAGGACAAGGCCGAAGCCTATGCCCGCACGCTTTCGGGGGGTATGCGGCGCAGGCTTTTGTTGGGCAAGGCGCTGGTGCATCGCCCCAATATCCTGGTGCTGGATGAGCCCACCGCCGGTGTCGACATCGAGTTGCGCCAGATGCTGTGGGAGAACGTCCGCAAGCTCAACGCGCAGGGCATGACCATCATCCTCACCACCCATTATCTGGAGGAAGCGCAGGAGATGTGCGACGAGATCGCCATCATCAATCAGGGCGAAGTGGTGGCGCGGGATTCGACTGCAAACCTGCTGGGCCGCCTTGATGCGCGCGCGATGGTGGTGCAGCCCGCCGCCCCCGTCACGACCCTGCCACAAGGGCCCGGGATCGAGGCCGAGCTGCGCGGTGACGGTGCCGTGGTGCTGCGCTACCACAGCAACGAAACCTCTGCCGAGGCGGTGCTGGAGGCGGTGCGCGCGGCCGGGATTTCCATCCGGGACGTCAAAACCGAAGAGGCCGACCTCGAAGATGTCTTCCTCGCGCTGACAAAGTCCCGCTGATGCAGATCCGTCCGTTTGAACCCCGTGACGCCGCCGACTGGGCGCGGATCTTTCACACCGCAGTGCATCAGGTCGGCGCGCGGGATTATACCCCCGAACAATGCGCCGCATGGAGCCCGGAACCCGCCCCCATCGATCGGGTGCTGGAGCGCGCGCAGGACGGCCGCCGTATCTGGGTCGCGGCGGATGCGGCGGATGTGGCGCAAGGCTTTATCGAGCTGGAGGCCGACGGCCACATCGACTGTTTCTACCTTGCCCCCAAGGTGGCCGGCACGGGCATCGGTGCGGACCTCTATGCCCGGCTGGAGGGGGAGGCCCGCGCCCTTGGTCTTGCGTCGCTTTATGTCGAGGCCAGCGAGGCGGCGCGGCGGTTCTTTCTACGGCAGGGCTTTGCCGAGGCCGGGCGCCGCGAGTTTGAACGGTGCGGTGTGATGATCCACAATTACGCGATGACCAAGGCGCTGACCTAGGCTCGTACTGGCGCAATGAACGCTCGCTCCGGGAGTTCGCGCCGCATAAGGTTCCTGAAACGATCAGGCGCGGCACGGCTGTGGTGGGCGTTCGGTATTTGGCTGAGAGGGATTTTAGGAATGGATTTGCATCAGATCGTCCTGTTTGCAGCTGCGGTTGTCGGGGTCTCTCTCATTCCCGGTCCAAGCACGCTGATCGCATTTGCCCATGGCGCAGGGAGCGGTTGGCTGCGGTCGATCTGGACCGCGCTGGGCAATGCAGCCGCGTCGATCTTGCAGGCGATTGCAGCCTCTGCCGGGCTGGGGGTGGTGCTTGCCGGGTCCGCGAGCCTGTTTTTGGTGGTGAAATACCTGGGCGCTGCCTATCTGATCTGGGCCGGTATCCAGATGTGGCGCAACGCTGCGCGGCGGGTCGATATGGCAGAGGCGATGGGGCCAGCCACCATCAGCTCTGCCCGCCTGTTTGTCAGCGGCTTCACCGTGGCGGCGAGCAATCCCAAGGCCATCATATTCTTCACCGCGTTATTTCCGCAGTTCCTGTCACCTGAAGGCACAGGACTTGGACAGCTTGCCACAATGGTCACAGTGGTCGGACTGGGGTCATTTGGTGTGGCGGCGTTTTACTGCGGGCTTGGCGCTTGGGTGCGCGAGTTGAAACTGTCTCGCCGGGCGATGTCCCGGCTGCATAAGGCCACGGGCGGGGTGTTCGTCGCCAGTGGCCTTAGCCTCGTTGCCGCGCGCTAAGGGCGTCAGCGTTCGATCCTGGCCTGATAGCAGTTGTTGCGTGCGGATCGGACGTGGATGTAGCGCACGCGCGGGTCGGCGAGGATCTCTTCGGCCTGCGCCATCATCCGGTCCTTGCCGATCACGATCCCGGTGCCGTAAACGATGCGGTCGTCTGCGCCATATCCCTTGATCAGATAGTCGGGGGAGCGGGTGAAGACCTCTGGCATCTCCGGGCCCTCGTGCCGGGGGCAAGCATCGGCGCAGAGGAAGATCGGCCCGGTTTCCGCATAGGGCTGTGCTGTGGGAAAGGGGCGATGCGCGAGGATCAGCATCTCGGCCCCCTCGGGGATATAGGTCAGGCAGTGGCGACAGGGGTTGCCACCGCCGTCAGAGGTGGCGCGTTCCGGTGTCTGGCCATGGGCGTCGGGCTGGCCGGCCTGATAGGCGCGCACGGTTTCGGTGGGCATGGCGATGATCTGGGGCATGGGGGATCGTCCTGTTGTTGATCTGTCCGCCCTGGCTAGCAACCCCTGCGTTGCCGCCGCGACCCGGATCTTGCGCCTTCGCCGCGGTGGCAGGCGCCCCATGCCGGGGGAGGCTCCCGCCGGGGGCGTCTGCATTGTAAATGCCGCCGCCCCCGTTGGGCCCGGCAGCGCGCCTGGCGGCGCGCTGCGCATCGCGCGCCGCTGGCGATGCGTGAAACCTGCAAGGCCCGCTGTCACAAAACTGCCGAGATCGCACTCCCCGGTTTCCCAACCGCGTCACAGGCTGTAGAACCCGGGTCAAACCACTGTCGCTGACCGGAGACGAAACATGCCCGCACCCAAACCCGTTGTTCTTTGCATCCTTGATGGCTGGGGCAGTGCCGAGCCGGGACCGGCCAATGCGCCCTATCTTGCAAAGACGCCGACGCTGGATGCGATCATGGCAAGCAGCCCCACCGCGCGGCTGATCACCCATGGTCCCGATGTGGGGCTGCCCAGCGGTCAGATGGGCAATTCCGAGGTCGGCCATACCAATATTGGCGCGGGCCGGGTGGTGGCGATGGATCTCGGCCAGATCGATCTGGCGATCGAGGACGGGTCCTTTTACGACAATGCCGCGCTTCAGGCCTTTATCGCCAAGCTGAAGGAGACGGGCGGCGCGGCGCATCTGATGGGGCTTGTGTCCGATGGCGGCGTGCATGGCCATGTGACCCATATCTTGGCCGCGATTAAGGCGATCCGCGATGCGGGCGTGCCGGTTTGGCTGCATGCGGTCACCGACGGGCGCGACGTGGCGCCGAAATCGGCGCTGGGCTATCTGGATCAGCTTGAGGCCGGTATGGCGGAGGGGGCGCAGATCGCCACCGTCACCGGGCGCTATTTCGCCATGGACCGCGACAACCGCTGGGAACGGGTTTCTCAGGCCTATGCTGCGATGGTGAAGGGGGAAGGTCCGTTCACCGCCGCCACCGCCAAAGAGGCGGTTGAGGCCGCCTATGGGCGTGACGAGCTGGATGAATTCGTCAAGGCCACGGTAGTCGACGGCTTTGATGGCATTCAGGACGGCGACGGGTTCTTCTGCCTCAACTTCCGGGCGGACCGGGCGCGGGAAATCCTGCGCGCCATTGGCGAGCCGGAGTTTGCGGAGTTCGACACCGGCCCCCGGCCCGCGCTCGCGGGGCTGCTGGGCATGGTGGAATATTCCCAGGGCCACAACGCCTATATGACCACCGCCTATCCCAAAAAGGCCATCGTCAACACGCTGGGCGAATGGGTGGCCAAACAGGGCAAGCGTCAGTTCCGTCTGGCGGAGACCGAGAAATATCCCCATGTGACCTTCTTCCTGAACGGCGGCAAGGAAACACCCGAGGAGGGCGAGGACCGCTTCATGCCCAAATCGCCCAAGGTGGCGACCTATGATTTGCAGCCCGAGATGTCCGCGCCCGAGGTCACCGAGAAATTTGTTGAGGCGATCAAGGCGGGCTATGACCTCATTGTCACCAACTACGCCAACCCCGACATGGTTGGTCACACAGGGGACCTTGATGCGGCCATCAAGGCCTGTGAGGCGGTGGATCAGGGGCTTGGCGCGGTTGTCGCGGCCCTGAAAGAGGCGGGCGGCGCGATGATCGTTACTGCCGACCACGGCAATTGCGAGGTGATGGTCGACCCGGACACAGGCGGGGCGCATACGGCGCATACCACCAATCTGGTGCCGGTGGCGCTGGTCGGCGGGCCGGAGGGGGCGGCGCTGAAGGACGGGCGTCTGGCCGATCTGGCGCCGACGCTGCTGGCCTTGATGGGGCTGGAGCAACCCGCGGAGATGACCGGGGAGAGCCTGCTGGCATGAGCCGGGCATGGGCAATGGTTCTGGGACTCGGCCTCGCCGCGTTTACGGCGGGCGTGGTGCGGGCGGCGCCGTCCGACCCGGGCGAGGCGGCGGCATCGGCCGCGTCGGCGCTTGAGGCGGCGGCAGTGCGTCTGGATCAGGCCGAGGGCGCGCGCGACCGGGTCAAGGCGCTCACCGAGACGGTGCGCGCCTATGAGGCCGGGCTGCAGGCGATGCGGGACGGGCTGCGCCGGGTGGCGCGGCGGGAAACCCAGCTGACGACCCAGCTGAAGGCGCGCGAGGGCGAGGTGGCGGAGCTGCTCGGGGTGATCACCACCATCGAGACTTCGACGCCGCCGGTGCTGATGCTGCATCCCTCCGGCCCGCTGGGCGCGGCCCGGTCGGCGATGATGTTGGCGGAGGTCACCCCGGGGGTGCAGGCGCGCGCCGATGCGCTGCGCAACGACGTGCAGGAGGTGCGCGACCTGCGGCTCTTGCAACAGAGCGCGGCGCAGAAACTGGAGGAGGGCTTGCAGGGGGTGCAGGCGGCCCGTGCGGCGCTGTCGACGGCGATCGCCGACCGCCAGGATCTGCCGCAGCGCTATACCGAGGACCCGGTGCAGACCGCGATCCTGATCTCCTCGACCGAGACGCTCACCGGGTTTGCGGACGGTCTGGCGCTGATTGCCGAGGCCAACGGGATCGAGACCACCCGCGGCGACGTCTCCGATCGCCGCGGCGATCTGGCGCTGCCGGTCGAGGGGCTGCTGCTGCGTGGCTACGGCGAGCGGGATGCCGCCGGGGTGGCCCGGGCCGGGGTGCTGGTGGCGACCCGTCCGCGGGCGCTGGTCACCAGCCCCACGGCGGCCACCATCCGCTATCTCGGGCCCTTGCTGGACCTGGGCAATGTGGTGATTCTGGAACCGCAGCCGGACACATTGTTCATCCTCTCCGGCCTTGCCGAGGTCTTTGGCAGCGCCGGACAGGTCATTCCCGAGGGCACGCCGGTGGGTCTGATGGGCGGTGAGGCGGCCGCGAGCAGCGCGATTTTGTCACTTAGCGGTGAAGGGGGTGGAACTGGCCGCTCGGAAACGCTCTATATAGAAGTCAGAATGGAAAACAGTCCCGTGGACCCGGAAACGTGGTTCAGGACCGGGCAAGGTGGATAGGCAAGAGATGAAGAAATTTGCGATGGCGGCTCTGGGCGGGACGCTCGCGGGCTTTGTGGCGACGACCTATGTGGCGGCACCGCTGCTGGCACAGGAAAGCAGTGAGGCAACCGTCTACGAGCAGCTCGACCTGTTCGGAGACATCTTCGAACGCATCCGCGCACAATATGTCGAAGAGGTGGACGAGACCGAGCTGATCGAGGCCGCGATCGGCGGCATGCTGCAATCGCTCGACCCGCACTCCAGCTACCTGTCGCCCGATGACGCCTCCAAGATGCGGGTGCAGACCCGGGGCGAATTCGGCGGCCTCGGCATCGAGGTCACGCAGGAGGACGGCTTCGTCAAGGTGGTCTCGCCGATGGATGGCACCCCCGCCTATGAGGCCGGTGTCGAGGCGGGCGATTTCATCACCCATGTGGATGGCGAGAGCCTGCTGGGCCTCGGCCTCGACGAAGCGGTGGAGCTGATGCGCGGCCCGGTTGGGTCCGAGATCATCATCACCGTGGTGCGCGAGGGCGAGGAGGAGCCGTTTGACGTCTCCATCATCCGCGACACCATCAAGCTCACCGCCGTGCGCAGCCGCACCGAGGGCGACAGCGTCGTGCTGCGGGTCACCACCTTCAACGAACAGACCACGCCCAATCTGGAGGAATACCTCGAGGAACAGGTCGAGGCGCTGGGCGGCATGGACAACGTCAACGGCATCGTGCTGGACCTGCGCAACAACCCGGGCGGGTTGCTGACCCAGGCGATCAGCGTCGCCGACAGTTTCCTCGAAAGCGGCGAGATCGTCTCCACCCGCGGGCGTCAGCCCGAGGACGGCGAACGGTTCAACGCCACCCCGGGCGACCTGATCGACGGCAAGCCGATCGTGGTGCTGATCAACGGCGGCTCTGCCTCGGCCTCGGAGATTGTCGCCGGCGCCTTGCAGGATCACCGCCGCGCCATCGTGGTGGGCACCAAATCCTTCGGCAAGGGCTCGGTTCAGACGGTGATGCCGCTGCGCGGCGATGGCGCCATGCGCCTGACCACCGCGCGGTATTACACGCCGTCGGGTCGCTCCATTCAGGCGCTGGGTGTGAGCCCCGACATTGTGGTGCAGCAGCCCCGCCGCCGCCCCGAGGCCGAAGAGGACGAGCCCGCAAGCTCTGCCTTTGGCCCCCGGTCCGAAGCCGACCTGCGTGGGCGTCTGAACAACGACAGCCTGTCCGAGGACGAGGTGCGCCAGATCGAGGCCGACCGCGAAAAGGCCGAGAAGGCCGCCGAGCTGCGCGAAGAGGATTATCAGCTGGCCTATGCCATCGACATCCTCAAGGGCCTGTCGGCGCTGGGTCCAAAGGACTGATACCGCGCGCGCTGCGCCGGGAACATCAACACGCAAGGGCTGCCTTTGGGCGGCCCTTTTTGCATGTCGGCTTGCATATCGGCTTGCCTGTCAGCGTGGACAAGCACGGAGGGCCGCCGGGGCCAGGGGCCGGGCGGGTCTGTCCGCGCAGTGGCGCGGAGGGTGCGGGGGATCATCGCCATTGCCGAGGCTGCTGCTCTGATCCGGTGATCCAGTGATCCGTGGCTGGGGCCCCGAAAGGGGGGCGGCGCCGCCGGGTGGAGGAGGGACAGACCCCGCGGGGTCTGCTCGCGCTGGCTTGCCAGAACGACCCCCTTTTTATCGGGGCCGGTCTCCGGTCTGAGCGCGGGCAGCCACACAGTTTGCCCGCGCCGGGTAGGGGTGATCGATCCCGGCCAGTCTGCCACAGGGATCTGAGGATCCGGTCACCACCGCGTGCGGGGGCCCGGCAACGGGGCGGGCGCTCTGGTCGCGGGCCCATTGTCGTTGTGTGCGAAGGTGGCCCGGCGCGGGGCGCATCCCGCATCGGACCCCGGTGGGCCTATTTCGCCGCCAGCATGCCGAGGTCCTTGGTGGCCATGGGGGTCCTTTTCTGGGTCCTGATGGGGCTTCCTTTGCACAATGCAAAACAGGTGTGGGGTGCGCGCTGGTGGATTTTACGGGGAGAAACCGCGTGTCGACCGCATTTTCGTCCGCGCAGCGGCGGGGGAATAGACGCCCGATTTTCGGCGTCATCGCCGGGCGATCTGGGCTAAGCTTCGTGCCATGATGTTCGATTTGCCTGATTCACAGACGCTGTACCAAGCGTTGCTCTCCCGCGATGCGGCCTATGACGGGCGCGCCTATGTGGGGGTCACCTCGACCGGGATTTTCTGTCGCCTGACCTGTCCGGCGCGCAAACCGAAGTTCGAGAACTGCCAGTTCTTCGCCACGCCCGGCGCCTGTATCGAGGCGGGGTTTCGCGCCTGCAAACGCTGCCACCCGGTCGATGCGGCGGCGGGCAATGATCCGAACGTGCGGCGATTGCTGGCGGCGTTGGAGGCGCGCCCGGGCCATCGCTGGGGCGAGGGCGACGTGATCGCCATGGGGCTGGATCCCTCCACCACGCGGCGCGCCTTCAAGCGGCAGTTCGGCATGACCTTTCTGGAAATGGCCCGCCAGCGCCGGTTGCGGGACGGTTTCACCACCCTGAGCGCGGGCGAGCCGGTGATTGCGGCGCAGCTTGATGCCGGTTTCGAGAGCCCAAGCGCCTTTCGCGCCGCCTTTGCACGGTTGGTCGGGGTGGCGCCGGGCGCGTTTCGCAAGGACGCGCAGCTGCTGGCCGACTGGATCGACACGCCGCTGGGGGCGATGGTGGCGGTGGCCTGCCAGCATCGGTTGCACCTGCTGGAATTTGCCGATCGCAAGGCGCTGCCGCGCGAGGTGGCAAAGCTGCAAAAGCGCCACCCCGGCGGGATCGGCTTTGGCCGCCCGGCGGTGATCGACCAGGCGGCGGAGGAGCTTGCGGCCTATTTCGCGGGTCAGGCGGCGCGGTTTGAGACGCCGCTGGCCTATCACGGCACCGGCTTCGAAGCGGAGGTCTGGCGCGCCCTGCGCGAGATCCCCGCCGGAGAGACCCGCAGTTACGGCCAGTTGGCCAAGGCACTGGGGCGCCCCGGGTCCAGCCGCGCGGTGGCCCGTGCCAATGGGGCCAACCAGATCGCGGTGATGATCCCCTGTCACCGGGTGCTGGGGGCCGACGGCGCATTGACCGGCTATGGTGGCGGCCTGTGGCGCAAGCAGCGCCTGATCGAGATCGAACGCAGCCTGAGCACATCCGCCGCCTAGGCCGCTCCCCGTTTCCCTGGTGTCAGAAGGGGCTTCCGACCTGTGCGGTCGGACCCGCGCGCGCCGGGCCTTTGGCCCGGCGCGCGCCCCTCGGCGGGCCCGTCAGGGCTCGCAATACCTCTGGACTGGCCTTGCGCGTTGAATGACCTCAGGTCCGTCAGGTGGTTTCCAGACAATGGCGGCGGAAGGCGCGTTTCAGCATGTCCAGCTCCGCGCGCAGCAGCTCCACCTCGGCCCGCAGGTCATCCACCAGCGGCTCGCCCGCGATCAGGGTGAAATCGCCCAGTTTCTCATCCGAGCCGGCCTCATAGATGACAAAGCTCTGCACACCATCGCCCACGGCTTCGGTCGGGATCGGAATGGACAGGGTCCAGCATCCCGGCGTCTCCGCCTCGGTCAGCGCCACATCGGCAACCTCGCGGTCGAGATAGCGCACGGCGATCTGCGGCCGGGGCCCGCCGTGCGGCGCGTTCTCGATCTGGCCCTCCCAGACGCCGGAGCGGAAACGGATCTTGCGTAGGTTGAGGGCGCTCATGGGGATCTCCTGGGATTGGGACAGGGCAGGGGCGGGTGGCAAACGGGGCTGGGGCAGGTGGCAGACGGGGCCGGGGCAGACCTCAGAGGTTGGCGCGGCGGAAACGGGCGAAGGTCACATCCCGCAGCACCACTTGGTTCAGGTCGGGGGCTTCGAAGATCAGGTCGAGCCAGGCTTTCTCGATCCGCTTTTCGTTCAGCCGCGAATAGGCCAGATCGTATTCCACCGTCATGTTTTTCTCGCCCGGCGGCAGTTCGCGGACCAGTTGTTCGGTATTGGGGCCGTGCTTGATGTTGAGGCGGGCGAAGATCTCGATCGGCTTTTCGCTTTCGACGATACAATCCATGCGCACCAGATGCTGCCGCGTCAGCCCGCGCGTCGCCTCTGCCGGCAGGTCGATGACAAGCGACAGAAACGACCCATCGAACTGGAACACATCCATCCGCAGGCCAAAGGGCGCCAGGTCCTCCTCCCGCGTGTTGCGCAGCTGGCGCAGGGTCAGTTCCGAGATGGCACAGTCGTGAAACATCTGGATCTCGTGGCCGAGGCGGGTCTTGCTGGGCACCGAGGACACCCCCACCACCGGCAAGGGGCCGCGCCAGAGCTCGGGGCGCCAGGACCAGTCGGTTCCATGCGGGCGGGCAAAGGCGCTGGAGCCGACACGCGGCAGCGCCAGGCGCCCGTCGGCGATGTGGATCAGCTGGTCGAGCTGGGCGCGCAGCTGCCGGGCGGCGTTGCGCTGCTGGCGCAGGAGCGGCAATGGCGCGCCCGGGGCCTGTCGCACCGCACTGCGCCAGCGCCGCAGCGCGCCTGCATTCAACAGCTGCTCCAGAAGTCTGCCCATCCTGCCCCCACGGCTCGCGTTCTCGCGTGTCTGCCCGGGATGTTCGCCCGGATTTGTCCGCCATATTAACGGACTAGCCACCGGAGACAAAGGTGTTTCTGAGGCGCGCCGTGACGGCTGTTCAGCCGTCCGAGCGCTGCGGAGCCGCAGCTGCGGAGGCGGTCGCGACGGGCGCGGTGTCCCCCGGACGCGACAGGGGCCGTGCGGTCTGCTCCGGCGCCGACTCGCCGGGGGCCGCCGGGGTGGTGGTCTCCGCCAGGCGGGTGGCATTGCGCGAGGCGCGCACGAATTCGCGGATCAGCCGGGCGCCCTTCTCTCCGAGGTAGGTGCTGCCATCCGGCGCATAGAGCGCAACCGACACCAGATGCCCGTGCACCACAAAGGCACCGCGCCAATGGGTGCCGCTGGCGCCCTCTGCGGAATGGCCGTCCATATGCAGTTTCACCAGCGGCAGATCGCGGTCGCTGCGGGTTTCCAGCACCCGGGCGGTGCGGCGGCTGGTGGTGAAGGCGGCGCGCAGGGCTTCGGCCGAGGGGGCGGGGGTGTTGGCGGCCACGGCGCCGACGGTGGCGGTCAGCATTGCGCCCTCGGCGCCGCGAAAGCGGCCAAAGGTGCTCATGCGCGCGCAATCGGCCAGCAACGCAAAGCCGCCGGTGGCGGTGTGCTTCTCCATCTGCGCGTCGAAACAGAACCCGCTGGGCGCGGCGAGGATCAGCTGCCCGTCGCCGAACACCGCGGTGAGCGCGCGACCACGGCCGCTGCCGGGGCGGGAGATGTCCTCTCCCGGCGGCGCAAAGGCGAGCCGGTTGCCCTGCATGCAGCCCGCCAGCAGCAACGGTGCGACCAGCACAAGGCAAAGCGCGCCGAGACCGCCCCATCTGCTGCGGGCGATCCCGCGCCGGATGCGGCCGGCGGCCGCCAGGGTCTGTGCGATTGTCTGCCTCACGGTCTGCCCTTCGTGATCTGCGCCTGTGCCGCCTATGGTGTCGCCCGTGGTGTCGCGCAGGCTTTCGCCTGTGGTTCCACCTGTGTGTGATGGCCTGCGTGCAAGCCTGCTTCAGCCCGACAAATCGATGGATCAGACCCCTGATCAAAGGATATATACACGGCTGAATACTGCCCAAAAGTTCTAAACCCAGCACCGTGGCGGAACAAGGATAAAGGAGGCGTGACCGGGCGAGGCTTGAATTGTGGCGGTATCACGCTTACCTCACGCGCCTTGACGGCGCCCTGTGCACCAGACGCCCCCATACGCGCGAACCGCCGCGCCGCTCTTGCCGCCCGGGGGCTCCGGTCACCAGGGCGGCCCGGACCGACAGAAAGGACATAGGCTGTGGAGCCAAGCCTGTTTGCCTTTATCTGGCGCTATTCCAAGCGCCAGCAACTCGGTCTGCTGGTCCTGACGCTGCTGAGTTTTCCGTTTCTCTATGCGACGTTGGAGCTGCCCAAGCGGATCGTCAACGATGCCATCGGCGCGCCGAGCGACTGGATCATGCTCTGGGGGTGGCGGCTGAGTTCCGAGTCCTATCTGCTGGTGCTGTGCTTCACCTTCCTGGCGGCGGTGCTGGCCAGCGGCCTGATGAAGATGCGGCTCAACACGCTCAAGGGTATCCTGTCGGAGCGGCTGCTGCGGCGCCTGCGCTATCAGATGATCGCGCGGATGATGCGGTTCCCCTCGGGCCACTTCCGCACCACCTCGCAGGGGGAGATGGTGTCGCTCATCACCTCCGAATCAGAGCCGATGGGCGGGCTGATGGGGGATGCGGTGGCGCAGCCGGTGTTTCAGGCCGGGCAGATGCTGACCATCGTGGCGTTCCTGTTTGTGCAGAGCGTCTGGTTCGGGCTGGCCTCGGTGGCGCTGATCCCGTTGCAGGCCTGGCTGATCCCGATGCTGCAACGCCAGATCAACCTCCTCAACAAGGACCGGATCGTCGAGCTGCGCGCGCTCTCTGCCGAGATCGGCGAGACCGCCGCCGGGCTGTCCGACCTGCGCAGCAACGGCGGCTGGCGCTACCGGCTGGCGCAGGTCTCCAACCGGCTGGGCCGCCTGTTCGAGATCCGCCGCCGCATCTTCATGAAAAAGTTCTTCATGAAGTTCCTCAACAACCTGATCGGCCATCTGACGCCGTTCTTCTTTTATTCGGTGGGCGGCCTGCTGGCGATCCGGGGCGAGATCACCGTGGGCGCGCTGGTGGCGGCGCTGGCGGCCTACAAGGATCTGTCGGCCCCGTGGAAAGAGCTGCTGACCTATTACAACCAGGTGCAGGACATGTCGCTGCGCTGGCAGGTCATGCGCGAGAAATTCGCCCCGCCCGGGATGCTCGACGCGGCGCTGTTCGAGGGCGAACCCCGGAGCCTGCCGCATCTGCGCGGCGCGATCGAGCTGCGCGATGTCACCGTCCGCGATGGCGAGGGCAAGCCGATCCTGGACGGGCTCTCGCTGACCATCCCGGCGGGCGCGCAGGTGGCGATCCAGAGCACCTCGGCGGCGGAGCGTCAGGCGCTGGCGCAGCTTCTGACCCGCGAGGTGCTGCCGGCGCGGGGCGAGGTCATCGTGGCCGGGCGCCCCCTGGCGGAGCTGCACCAGGGGGTGATCGCCAGCCGCATCGGCTATGCCTTCAGCGGGCCCTATCTGTTTGACGGCTCGCTGGGGGACAATGTGCTGATGCCGCTGCGCAACCGGCCCCGCGCCACCGCGCCGGAGCTGCAACTGCTGAGCCGCGCCGAGGCGGTGCGGGCGGGCAACAGCGCCGATCCGCTGCATGCGGATTGGGTGAACCCGGATCTGGCCGGGCTCGGCTCTGAGGACGGGCTGCGCGACTGGTGGTTCCAGCTGGTGGAGGCGATGGGCATCGACGGCCAGCTGTTTCACCGCACCCTGCATGCCCGGCTGATGGATCATCACCGCGCGCTGGAGGCGCAGATCACCGCCCTGCGGCCCCGCATCGCCGCCCGGCTGGCGGCGCAGGGGCTGGGGGATGTGGTCTATCGCTTCCTGCCGGAGCGCTACAATCCCACGCTGCCGCTGGCCGAGAACATGATGTTCGCCTTTCCGGTGCAGCCGGTGCCGACAGAGCTGTTCACCGATCCCGACGGCCCGTTTCAGCGGGTACTGCGGGCCGAGGGGCTGGAGGCGGAGACCCGCGACATCAGCCTGGCGCTGATCGACACGCTGCAACGGACCTTTGGCAAGGGCGACACCTCGCACCCGCTGTTCCGGCGGCTGGGGCTGGACGAGGATCTCTATGCCCGCATCACCCGCGCGGCCGATCACCACACCGGCGGCGGCACGCTGGGGCGCGAAGACAATGCGCTGTTGTGCACGCTGCCCTTCCTGCTGACCGAAGAGCAGATCGGCGCCGGTCTGCCGCGCGCCTACAAGGATCGCATCCTCGAAATCCGGGCGCGGCGCGGCGATCTGCTGCTGTCGGACTGCGCCGGGGTCTATCGCCGCCTGCGCTCCGAAGAATACGCCCGCAAGCTGACGGTGCTGGAAAACGCGCTGTTTGGCCGGGTGTCGATCCACGCGGGTGCCCGCGCGCAGGCGGTGGAGGATGTGGTGGCCGAGGTGATGGCCGACCACGATCTGAAGGCGCGGCTGGCGCTGATGATCTACGACCTGCCGACCGGGCTGGGCGGCGCCTTGCTGGAGCCGGTGTTCCGCGAACGCGCCGCCTTTACCCGGGCGGCGATCAAGCGGCCCGATATCCTGATCCTCGATCACGTGCTGGCCAGCCATGACGCCGACAACCGGCTGAAGACCCGCACCCGGTTGCAGGCGCTCCTGCCCAAGACCACGATGATCCACCTCGAAGACCATTTCGAGAACCCCTCGCGCTATGACATGTATCTGGAGCTGACGGACGGGCGGCTGGACGGGCAGGAGGGCGTGGCTGCGCCCTGGCCCGAGACGGCAGAACAGGGCGGCGATTTTGATCGCAAGCTAGCGGTGATCGGCGATGTCGATCTGTTTGCGCGACTGGATCCCCGCAATCAGCGCCTGCTGGCCTTTTCCGCCGCCTGGGTGCAGGTGCCGACGGGCACTGCGGTGTTCCGCGCCGGCGCCGAGGGCGATGCGGTCTACCTGTGCCTGTCCGGCCGTGCGGCGCTGCAATTCCCCGAAGACGGCAGCCAGCTCGACGAGATCGGCCCCGGGCGGCTGATCGGGGATCTGGCGGTGATCACCGGCGAGCCGCGCCAGCTCGACCTGCTGGCGGTCGAGGACTGCGTGTTCCTGCGCATCGGGGCCGAGGAATATTGCACCGTGATCGAGAGCGATGTCTCGGTGGCGGTGCAATTGCTGAAAACGGTCTCCGGACATCTGTCGAGCGCCGCCGTCGCCTTGCAGGCGGCGCGGACGGGGCCGCAACCCGACGACAGCGCGCAGCGCTAGGGCTGATCCCACTCGGGCGCGGGATGCTGGTCAGGCGCGCCCGGCTCGCTTACAAGGGGCAAAACGCCGAAGGACCGCCCGCAATGCGCTATCACCCCCACGAGATCCTGCTGCAGGACGCCCGCAAGATGCCGGAGCTCTGGCGTCTGGCGGTCGGCGTTGTGCTGGTGATCGTGACCTGGTTTGCGCTGGGGCTGCTGTCGGACCTGCTGGTGCTGCCGGCGGTGCTGGCGCTGACCGGCGACGCGGATCTGTTTGGTGGCAATGATGCCGCCGGGATGGCGGTGCTGCTGGGCAATTTCCTCTATGCCATCATTGCCGTGGGGCTGGTGTTGCAGATGCTGCACGGGCGCAGTCTTGGCTCTCTGGTGGGGCCGCGGGATCGGGTGCTCCGGCAGTGGTGGCAGGTGGTGCGTATCCTGCTGGTGCTGGTCTGCGTCGTGGTGGTGCTGCCACCCTACGACATGGGCGAACCGGTGGTGGCGCAGCTGACGTTTGGACGCTGGCTGCTGTTGTTGCCGCTGTCGCTGGTGCTGGTGCTGATCCAGGTCAGCGCCGAGGAAATCCTGTTTCGCGGCTATCTTCAGCAGGGGCTCGCCGCCCGGTTCCGGAGCCCGCTGGTCTGGCTGCTCCTGCCCTCGCTCCTGTTTGGCATGGGCCACTACATGCCGCAGGAGGCCGGGGACAATGCCTGGCTCATCGTGGCGAGCGCCACCCTCTATGGCATGCTGATGGCGGATCTGACCGCGCGGGCCGGCAGTCTCGGCCCGGCGATCGCGGTGCATTTCATCAACAACGTCTGGTCCCTGCTGGTGGTGGCCTCGCCCTCCAGCCTCAACGGGCTGGCGCTCTATCTGCACCCCTTTGCAATGGATGACGTGGCGGCGCTGCGCCCCTGGCTGCTGGTGGACCTGATGGTGCTCCTTGTCACGTGGCTTGCGGCGCGGGTTGCGATCAGGGCCTGATTGCAATTGACGCAAACTCGCCTTATCTGGGGTTCCAACCGCCAATCAGGCAGAGGCCAATAGATGAACTGGATCACCAACTACGTCCGCCCCAGGATCAACTCGATCTTCTCGCGCCGGGAAGTCCCCGAGAACCTGTGGAAGAAATGCGACGAATGCGGCACCATGCTGTTTCACCGCGAGTTGACCGACAATCAGAACGTCTGCACCAACTGCGGCCACCACATGCATATCACCCCGCGGGCGCGGTTCGAGGCGCTGTTCGACGGTGGCATCTTTGCCGAGGTGAAGGTCCCGGAACCGGTTGCCGATCCGCTCAAGTTCCGCGACCAGAAACGCTATCCCGACCGGATGCGCGCGGCGCAGAAAAACACCGGCGAAAAAGAGGCGATGCTGGTCGCCACCGGTGAAATCGGGCGCACGCCGATCGTCGCCACCGCGCAGGATTTCTCCTTCATGGGCGGCTCCATGGGCATGTATGTCGGCAACGCCATCATCGCCGCCGCCGAAGAAGCCGTGAAACTGGGCCGCCCGCTGGTGCTGTTCTCCGCCGCAGGTGGCGCACGCATGCAGGAGGGCATCCTGTCGCTGATGCAGATGCCGCGCACCACCGTTGCGATCGAGATGCTCAAAGAGGCGGGCCTGCCCTATATCGTGGTGCTCACCCATCCGACCACCGGCGGTGTGACCGCGTCCTATGCGATGTTGGGCGATGTGCATATCTCCGAACCCAACGCGCTCATTTGTTTTGCCGGGCCGCGGGTGATCGAGCAGACCATCCGCGAAAAACTGCCCGAGGGCTTCCAGCGCGCCGAATACCTGCTGGACCATGGCATGCTGGACCGGGTGACCCCGCGCACCGAGATGCGCGAGGAGCTGATCACCATCATCCGCATGCTGATGGACATGCCGCCGCAGGTGCACGGCGATCTGCCCGCCCCGGAGCCTGAGCCGCAGGCCGAAGGGGGCGAAAAAGACGAAAAAGCGCCCGAGGAGGACGCATCGGGCGAAGACAAAAACGCCTGAGCCCCTTCATTATGAGTTTTGCCTGACCGAAGGTCGGGCAGCGCCCGCCCCAATCGAGGCGGGCGCTTCGCTTCCACCCCGACGGGACGGGCGCTGCCCTCATCGCATATGGCACCGCCTGGCTCCGTGATCAGACTGGATCACGTCCGATGACCGAACAGACCTCCGACGCCATTCTCGCCCGCATGATGGCGCTGCATCCCAAGATCATCGACCTGACGCTGGACCGGGTCTGGCGTCTCTTGGCGGCGCTGGACAACCCGCAGGACAAACTGCCGCCGGTGATCCATATCGCGGGCACCAATGGCAAAGGCTCCACCCAGGCGATGATCCGCGCCGGGCTTGAGGGCATGGGCAAATCGGTGCACGCCTATACTTCGCCGCATCTGGCCCGCTTTCACGAACGCATCCGTCTGGCGGGGGATCTGATCTCCGAGGATCACCTGACGCAGGTGCTCGACGAGTGCTACAGCGCCAATGGCGACGAGACGATCACCTATTTCGAGATCACCACCGTGGCGGGGCTCTTGGCGTTTTCGCGCACCTCTGCGGATTACACCCTGCTGGAGGTCGGTCTCGGCGGGCGTCTGGACGCCACCAATGTTATCACCCCCGAGGTTTCGGTGATTACGCCGATTTCCATCGACCATGAACAATTCCTCGGCAACACGCTGGCCAAGATCGCAGGCGAGAAGGCGGGCATCATCAAGCGCGGCATGCCCGTGGTGGTCGGTCCGCAACCCGACGAGGCGATGGAGGTCATCGAGGACACCGCGATGCGCCTTGGCGCGCCCCTGATCGCCTATGGTCAGCACTGGCACGTCCACGAGGAACGCGGCCGTCTGGTCTATCAGGACGAACGCGGCCTGCTGGACCTGCCGCTGCCCAACCTGATGGGCGCGCATCAGGTGCAGAACGCAGGCGCCGCACTGGCAGTGCTGCGTCACCTCGGCGCGGATGAGACCGCCTGCGAGGCGGCGATGACCGGCGCCGAATGGCCCGCCCGCATGCAGCGCCTCAAAACCGGCCCGCTGGTCGCGGCCGCAGGCGCGGCCGAACTGTGGCTCGATGGCGGTCACAACGCCGCCGCAGGCATTGCGCTCGCCGATGTGCTGGCCCAGCTGCCCAAACGCCCGACGCATCTGATCTGCGGCATGCTCAACACCAAGGATGTGACCGGCTATATGCGCCCCCTTGCAGCCCGGGCCGACAGTCTGACCGCAGTGTCGATCCCCGGCGAAGCGGCAACGCTCAGCGCGGCAGACACCGCGGCGGCGGCGGCCTCCGTCGGGCTTGCAGCGCAGGAGGCCGAGAGTGTTGCGGCGGCGCTGAGTGCGATCCTGGCCCGCGATCCCGATTGCCGGGTGCTGATCTGCGGCTCGCTCTACCTCGCGGGCAATATCCTGCGCGAAAACGGCTAAAGCGCACCGCGCCTTCATCTTTTCATAAATATCTCGGGGGAGGCCCAAAGGGCCGGGGGCAGCGCCCCCTCCCCGGTGTCAGGCCGCGCGCCCCCAGTCCTTGTCCTGCATCTCCCGCAGGCGCGAGGCGGTGCGTTCGAATTCAAAGGCGCCATCGCCCTCCATATAGAGGAACTCCGGCTCTGCCGCCGCCGAGCAGATCAATCGCACGCGGGCCTCGTAAAGCGCGTCGATCAATGTCACAAAGCGTTTGGCCTCGTTGAAGTTGTTGCGCCCAAGGCTGGGGATGTTCTCCAGCACCAGAACCTTGACCGCATCGGCCACCGCGAGGTAGTCGCCCGGCCCCAGCATGGTGCCGCAGAGGTTATAAAACGTCGCCCGCGCCACCCCGTTGCGATAGGCGGGTAGGGTCACCTCGCGTCCCTTGACGGTCAGCACCAATGGCTCCGCCGCACCGCCAGTGAGATCGCGCCAGATCTCTTCCATCTCGGCGCGGGTGTCGGCGTTCAGCGGCGTGAAATAGACCCGAGAGCCAGTCAGACGGTCCTGTCGATAGTCCTTCGGGCTGACCATCTCATGCACCTGCATCCTGTCCTTGATGAGGTCGATGAAGGGCAGGAACAGCTGCCGGTTCAGCCCGTCCTTGTAGAGATCATCCGGCACCCGGTTGGAGGTGGTCACCACCACCACGCCGGCCTCGAACAGCGCCTCGAACAGCCGGCCGACAATCATCGCATCGGTGATGTCGGTGATCTGCATCTCGTCAAACGCCAGGAGCCGCACCGAGGCCACCACATCCGCCACCACCGGCGCCAGCGCGTCCTCGGTGCCGGCCTCGCGGGCGCGGTGCATCCTGGCGTGGATCTCCTGCATGAAGGCATGGAAATGCACCCGGCGGCTGGGGATGTCATCAAGGCTCTCGACAAAGAGATCCATCAGCATCGACTTGCCGCGCCCGACACCGCCCCACAGATAAAGCCCCCTGACCTCCGGGCGCACCGCCTTGCGGAACAGGCCGCGCTTGACCGGCTCGGCGCGCAGGCCGTCGGCGATGCGGTCAAACTCCGGCAGGACCGCCTCTTGTGCGGGGTCGGGCTGGATCTGCCCACTGTCTACACGGGCCTGATAGAGGTCGGTCATATGAGTCATGCCCCCAGCCATAGCCGGATGATTTTGCAAAGGAAAGCCGCAGCCGTCCGCTGGCTGAACCCGATGGTTCAATTTTATTTATGTATGCACACAAAACTCCTGAATTGACGCCCGCGTGCGAATGGGAACACTTGCGGCGCAATGACACAGCCGGAGAGCGCGCCCATGGACCGTCCAGCCCCCTTGTTCACCCCCGTCCTGCTGGTGGGCTGTCTGATCATCATGGTGAGCTTTGCGGTGCGCGCCTCCTTCGGGGTGTTCCAGATCCCGATCGCCGAGGATTTTGGCTGGCTCCGGAGCGAATTTTCGCTCGCCATCGCGATCCAGAACCTGGCCTGGGGCATCGGCCAGCCGATCTTTGGCGCCGTTGCCGAGAAGATCGGCGACCGCAAGGCGATCATCATCGGCGCGGTGGTCTATGCCGCCGGTCTGGTGCTGAGCGCGGGCGCCACCACGCCGTTTGAAATGCAGGCCTATGAATGGCTGGTGGGCTTTGGCGTTGCGGGCACGGGCTTTGGCGTGGTGCTGGCGGTGGTGGGGCGTGCCAGCTCGGACGAGAACCGCTCCATGTCGCTGGCGATCGTCACCGCAGCGGGTTCGGCGGGGCAGATCTTTGGCGCGCCGACGGCGGAATACATGCTGGGGCTGATGTCCTGGCAGTCGGTGTTCCTGGTCTTTGCCGGCGTGGTGCTGGCGCTGATCCTGTCGCTGCCGCTGATGCGCGCGCCGGTCTCCGCCGGCAAGGCGGAACTGGAAGAGAGCATGGGTGCGATCCTCAAGAAAGCCTTTCGCGATCCGTCTTACACGCTGATTTTCCTCGGCTTTTTCTCTTGCGGCTATCAGCTGGCCTTTGTCACCGCGCATTTTCCGGCCTTTGTCACCGAGATGTGCGGCCCGATCATGCCGGGCGGCATGCTGCATGGGCTGGGGATCACCACCACCTCGGCGCTGGGGGCGGTGTCGATCTCGCTGATCGGTCTGGCTAATGTGGGCGGCACGCTGCTGGCAGGCTGGGCGGGCAAGCACTATTCCAAGAAATACCTGTTGGCGGGGATCTATACCGCGCGCACGATTGTGGCGGGGGCCTTTATCCTGCTGCCGATCACGCCCCTGTCAGTGATCCTGTTCTCGGTGGCGATGGGCGCGCTGTGGCTGGCGACCGTGCCGCTGACCTCCGGTCTGGTCGCCCATATCTACGGGCTGCGCTACATGGGCACGCTCTACGGTATCGTGTTCCTCAGCCACCAGATCGGCGGCTTCCTCGGCGTCTGGCTGGGCGGGCGGATGTACGACATCTACGGCGACTACACGATGGTCTGGTGGATCGGTGTCGGCGTCGGGGCCTTCAGCGCCATTGTGCATCTGCCGGTGCGCGAGCGCCCGTTGCAGCAGGCGGCGGCCTGATCGGGACGGGAAGGCCGCAGCGTCGGCGGTGTGCCGCCTCAGGCCAAACCGCCGCGCTGGTTCTCGGCGATGATTTCGGCGACCTCGGCCGGGTGGGTGTAGACCACCCCGTGGCCGGCCCCCTCCACGACGGCCTGTTTGGCGGAGCGGTTGATCTCGGCCAGCCGCCCGATCACATGCCCGGGGATGATCTTGTCCTCGCCCCCCCAGATCGCCAGAACCGGCAGCCCCTGGCGGTGAAACAGCCGGTGTTCCGGGGCAAAGTCGCAGCGCAGGATGCCGCGCATCGCCGCCAGATTGGCGGGAAAGAACCCGCGGCGGCGGGTCTGTGCGCTCTGCGCCCGGATCACCGTTGACGGGCTGCGCGGGTCGCTCAGGTGGCTCTTGATATAGCGCCGGGCCGCCATCGGATAGGTCCAGCGCAGGATCAGGTCCTGCAACCCGGGGCGGCGCTCCATGAAGCTGGCCACCGGCGTGCGCGGCGCATGCAGGCCGACCGAGGCGATCAGGATCAGCTGCCGCACCCGCGGCAGGTTCTCGGCGGCAAAGGAGGTGGCGATGCAGCCCCCGGCGGAGTAGCCGATCAGGATGAAATCCTCGACCACGCCTTCATGGGCCAGCAGATCCTGCAACTGCTGGTGAAAGAAGGCGCGATCCTGCGGGCCGGTGGCATGATCCGACAAGCCGCGCCCGTAGAGATCATAGAGCAGCACCCGGTAGCCCATGTTGCCCAGCTGCTCCGCCAGGCCGGCAAACCCTTCGGAGGGGGTGGTGATCCCATGCACGCAGACCGCCACCGGGCCGCGTTCGGGACCGATCCAGCGATAATGGGTCTGCCCCTGGCTCAGCTCGGCAAAGCGGCCGGGGGCAAAGCGGCGCATCGAGTCGGTCAGCGGCTTGCGCAGGGTTTCCTGCACCGAGGGCAGGAACAGGAAGCCGACAATGAGAATGGCAACAACAAGCAGCCAGATCATGCAGAGCGGGTCCAGAGGTCCAGAATATGGCGGCTGGTCATCAGGTCCAGATGCGCGCCGCCGCCGTTTTTGAAAAGCGTGATTGCAGAAGGATCATAGGTCGGAAAGTCCGCAAGACCATAGAAATCGGCCAGCACGTCGGCACGCTGCAGCGCGCCCGAGTCCAGCGGGATCTTGAACTCGCCGATATGGTCGAGGGTGGTGTCGAAACTGTCGCAATAGATCTGCGCGCGCGCAAGTGCGGCGTCATCGGCCTCGCGCATGTCCGGGCGATAGGCGCCGATCATGTTGAGATGCTGGCCCGGGCGCAGCCAGTCGCCGCGGATCACCGGGTCTGTCGACATGGTGCAGGTCAGGATGATGTCGGCCGCGCCAACGGCCTGTTCCAGATCGGTGGCGACGGTGACGCCGGGATAGTCCGCTGCCAGCGCCTCGGCCTTGGCGGTGGTGCGGTTCCAGATCCGGATCCGCGCCTGCGTCCACACGGCGGAAAAGGCCTCGATCAGGCTGCCGGCCACGGTGCCGGCGCCGACGATCAGGATCTCTTGCGCCTCCGGGTTGGCCAGACGGCGCGCGCCCAGAAGGCTGTCGCCGGCGGTCTTCCACTTGGTCACCAGGTGGAAATCCACCAGCGCCTCGGGCTGGCCGGTGGCATCATCAAACAGGGTCACCGCGCCGTTGATCATCGGCAGGTCGCGGGTCGGGTTGTCGGGAAAGATCATCGCCGTCTTGACCGCGATCCCAAGCCCGTCGATCCAGGCCGAGCGCGACAGCAGCGTATCCTTGCCCCGATAGAGGAAAGTGTCGTCCACCTCGGCCTTGGGGCAGCTGTGCCCCTCGGCCAGCGCCTCCGTCAGCGCCCGCCAGTCCAGCAGCGCCTCGCCGTCGTCAAAGCTGATCTGCGTCAGGCTCATTGTGCCTCCTCTTCGGTCAGAAGTCCTTCTTCCACCAGCCGTGCGGCCCAGGTCTCGGGGCGGTCGAACAGATGGGTTTTCCAGCCGCGCACCGCGGCGGCGGTGATGTTTTCGGGCCGGTCATCGGTGAACAACAGCTCCTCCGGGCGGCGTCCGGTGCCCTGTTCCAGATGCGCGTAGATCTCCGCATCCGGTTTGATGCAGCGCAGATGCGCCGACACAAAGGCCTGATCGAATTCGCGCAGGAACGGGTAATGGGTCTGGGCGATCACAAAGGTCTCGGCGCCGAAATTCGTCAGCGCATAGACCGGCACGCCCCGGGCCTTGAGCGCCCGCAGCAGGCGCACCGAATGGGGGATCTCGGGGCTGGCCATCTCGATCCAGCTGTCGTGCCAGTGGCGGATCTCCTCGGCCCACTCCGGGTGTTTCTCCGCCAGCCCGTAGATGGTGTCGCGGAACGGGTGGCCACGGTCCACATCGAGGTTGGCGCCATGCAGGTCGACCTCCTTGAACAGCGCGGTGCGGCGGGGTTCTCCGATCAGGCGGTCAAAGAAGCGCTCCGGCTCCCACTCAAGAAGGACACGGCCAATATCAAAGACGACGGCGGTTACGGGCATGATCTATTGGCCTTTCTAGCCGGAGGAACGGGGCCGCGGGCGTGGCGGCGGGCCGGGGGTGCGGGTCTCACGCCAGAGAGAAACAAGCCCGGCGCCGATAATCAAGGCCGAGCCGAGCCAGACCGACGCATCGGGCCATTCGGCAAACACCAGTACCCCCCAAACCACAGCCAGCGGCATGGCGATATATTCAAACGGGGCGACCAATCCGGCCTCGCAGAGCCGGTACGCCTGCCCGACCAGATAGCCGCCAATGGCGCCGGAGACCCCGGCGATGGCAAAGATGCCCCACTCAACCCCCTGCGGCCAGGCCCAGGGTTTGAGCACCACATCGGTGATCGGGTGACCGGTGGCCCAGCTGCCATGGCCAAAGATCACTCCGGCCAGCGCGCTGATCACCAGAAAGCCCATGTTGGGGTAGAACGACAGCGTCGCCGCCTTGTCCGAACCGCCGGCCCGTCGGGTCAGCACATGCAGGGTGGCATAGCCGCAGGACCCGAAGAACGGCAGCAGCGCATAGGGCTGAAACGCATCGGCGCCGGGTTTCACGATCACCAGGATGCCGCTGAACCCCACCACCACAGCGCCCCAGCGCCAGGGGCCGACACGTTCCTTCAGGAACAGGATCGACAGCAGGGTCACGATCAGCGGCGTGGCAAAGGCGATGGCGACCGCCTCGGCCAGCGGCAGCACCGCCAGGCCGGAAAAGAACGACAGGTTGGCAAAGGCCACAGCCGCCACCCGCATCAGATGCAGGCGCAGGTTTTGCGTGCGCAGGATCCGGTAGCCGCCTTCCATGGGCACGATGATCGCCATCAGGAGCACCAGCGCCACCGCAGAGCGGATGAACACCACCTGATAGAGCGGATAGCCTTCGGAGAGGAACTTGAAGGTGACATCGATGACGGAGAAGGCAACCGCGGCACCAATCGCGGCGAGAATGCCCAGGACATTGGAATTGACCAAAGATGTGCTCATCCGCGCGTGCCTCCCCGGCGGTTGTCGCCGATGCGTGCCGCGGGGGCAATCATAATGACACAAAGGTACAATTTTGTCGGATGTACCGAGAGAGACGCGCCGAACGCGGCCGGTCTTGGCCGCTTATCCTGATGTCGCAAGACCGCACGGACACCAGCGCCCGCGCGGTCTTGGGTCAAACGGGCATTGCCAATGACGCATAAGCACGCACTGATCGGATGTGTGGAGGCATTGATCTTGTCCGTCGTGAATGGTCGCTCAGCGGACAAGTGAGAATTCGCTACGAGCTGGCTAAGGTCTGCATTGACGATTTGGCGAGGTCAGGAATGGACTTCTTCGCTGAAGACAGAAACACCCAAGCTATGGCGGGTTCTCCACTGCAGCGAAGGTGCATTACGAGTCCCAGGTAAATTCTGACACTTTAGTCTCCAGTGCCGTCACGCTTCATTCGATATCGTTCTCTGGGATATCCGCTTGAACCGTATCTTCTCCGAAGCCGAACTTGCCGGGTAACTCCTGAACCCAATCCGATAGAAATACACCCAGAACGAAAATAATAAGACCGGCAATGATATTTATCGCAAAAGCGATCCATCGTTCGCGGCTTTGGCCTTTACCTAACGTTTGCTCAAGGGTCTTTGCAACCGCGTCTCCTTGCTCCTTGGTCAACTCTGCAAGGCTTGAGACCCGCTGATATTCCTCCTTGAGTTCGTTGAGTTTTTTGGCCCGTTGCTCAAGCGAGGACTCGAGATTTGAGATCAATTGAGTAGACGTTGTTAGTGCTTCTACCGCCTCTTCAACCTGCTGATCGAGATCCCTTTGCGAAGAATTCACTTTGCTTACCAAGACGAGAATGTCGTTGGCGGTTCTGCCCATTGGCATCATTTTTAAAAGGACTCGGCTAATCTCGTGCCAGATTAATTTTCGGTCCAAAGTAAATCCTCAATTCTCGTAGTGATGCGCGCACTCTACGATACGACAACAGGAGATCAAGCAGCGACCAATGCCAGTTTTCACCCGCAGCCAGAGGAGCGGACGTTGGTTCATCGCGCAGCATTCGGCACTTTGGTCTCATTTGATGCATTCGCCGCGCAGAGCGTGAAAGTCAGCTTCGCGCTTCACTCCAACTCTGCGCAATTGCCAGAGAAAATCCGAGCCCCACACTGCGTCAGCGCAAAAAGCCCTTCACAGGGTGTGCGCATGAAAACCGCCAGAATGTGCAAGCAGATGGGGCATTGGCCGTCAGCAAGGTGTTGGCGACCCCGGCAGGGTTCGAACCTGCAACCTGCCCCTTAGGAGGGGGCTGCTCTATCCAGTTGAGCCACGGGGCCATCCAAAGGGGCGATAGCAAATCGACCCTGCAACCTCAAGCGCCACGTGGGGCCGTCCAAGAGCCATTGTGTCCTCCGGCGGGACTGGCTAACCTCAAGGCAACAAAGCAAAGAGGCCAAGCACGTGACCAACGACTCCAAGCGTCCGCTGACGCTGCGTGATGTTTCAGATGCCACCGGCGTATCGGAAATGACTGTCAGCCGTGTTCTTCGAAACCGGGGTGATGTCTCGGAAAAGACCCGGCAAAAGGTGCTGGAGGCGGCCAAGGAGCTGGGCTACGTGCCCAACAAGATCGCCGGCGCGCTGGCCTCCAAACGGGTCAATCTGGTGGCGGTCATCATTCCGTCGCTGTCCAATATGGTGTTTCCCGAGGTGCTGACGGGCATCAACCGGGTGCTGGAGGATACCGAGCTGCAACCGGTGGTCGGCGTTACCGACTATCAACCTGAAAAAGAAGAAAAAGTTCTTTATGAGATGCTGTCCTGGCGGCCCTCCGGGGTGATCATCGCCGGGCTTGAACACACCGATCCGGCGCGCGCCATGCTGGCGGCGGCGGGCATTCCGGTGGTGGAGATCATGGACACCGACGGCAAGCCGGTGGATGCGATGGTGGGCATTTCCCATCGCCGCGCGGGCCGTGAAATGGCCAAGGCGATCCTCAAAGCCGGCTATAGCCATATCGGGTTCATGGGCACGAAAATGCCGCTCGACCACCGGGCGCGCAAACGGTTCGAGGGCTTTACCGAGGCGCTCGCCAAGGAGGGGATCGAGATCGAGGATCGCGAATTCTACTCCGGGGGCTCTGCCCTGGCGAAGGGGCGTGAGATGACGCAGGCCATGCTGGAACGCTCGCCCGAGCTGGATTTCCTCTATTATTCCAACGATATGATCGGCGCTGGCGGGCTGTTGCACCTGCTGGACCAGGGCATTGATGTGCCAGGGCAGATCGGTCTTGCGGGCTTTAACGGGGTGGAGCTGCTGGCGGGGCTGCCGCGGCAGCTGGCGACCATGGATGCCTGCCGGCAGGAGATCGGTATGAAGGCGGCGCAGATCATTGCGGCGCAGCTGGAACAGCCCGATGCCGACGTGGAAAAACACGTCACGCTGACCCCGACGATTTCCTACGGGGATACGCTCAAGCGCCGCTGATCCGGGGCGGGGCCGCGCCCTCGGGCGGGTTGGCCCGAACCGGCGGCAGAGACGCGGCGTGCACGGATCTGAAGGCGCAATCGTTTACGGGCCGGTGCCGTTGGGGCATTCCAGCGCCCCTCGGAAGGTCGGGTCATGGTCAGGAAGAGCGCCACCATTCAGGATGTCGCGGTCGCGGCCGGGGTGTCCACGGCCACCGTCAGCCGCACCTTGTCGAAACCGTCGGTGGTGGCCAAGGCGACGCGAGAGGCGGTGCTGTCAGCGGTGGAGCGGACCGGCTACCGGGTCAACGCCACCGCCTCCAACCTGCGCCGACAGCGGACCGGGAGCGTGATCGCGCTGTTGCCGAACCTGGCCAATCCGTTCTTTTCACAGATCCTGGCCGGGATGAGTGCGGTGTTTCGGCAGGCCGGTTACGGGCTTCTGGTGGCGGACACCCGGGCGGAACCGGATCCGGAGGGGCGGCTGACCCATTACCTGCGGTCGGGGCTGGCCGATGGCATTGTCCTGCTGGATGGCACCCTCTCTGCCGCGCCGCTGACACGCCCCGCGCGCCCGCCTGTCGTGCTGGCTTGCGAGTGGATGCAGGAAGATCTGCCGTCGGTGCGGAGCGACAATGCCGGGGGCGGGGCGCTTGCCGTGGCGTATCTGGTCGGCATGGGGCATCGTCGGATTGGCCACATCACCGGGCCGCAGGGGAACTGCCTGTCGCAGACGCGGCTTGACGGGTTTCATGCTGCCATCAAGGCGCAGGGCGCGCAGACGCGCGCCGCCTGGATCTTTGAGGGCGATTTCAGCATGGAATCCGGCGCGGCGGCCGCGCAGGCGTGGCTGGGGCTGACAGATCGCCCCAGTGCTGTGTTCTGCGCGTCGGATGAAATGGCCATCGGCTTTATGGGGGCGGTGCAGCATCGCGGTCTCCGGGTGCCGGAGGATGTGTCGCTGGTGGGCTTTGACAATATCGAAGTCGCCGGCCATCTGTCGCCGCCGCTGACCACCATCCAACAACGGCGCAGCGAGATCGGCGGCCGCGCAGCGCGGTTGTTGCTCGACATGATTGACGCGGGCAGCCTGACCGGCCCCTCCGAGACCATCGGGGTGGAGCTGATCGAGCGCGGCAGCGTCGCCCGGATCGCACCTTGAAAAAACGGCCGCACTGACAGGCAGTGCGACCGTCGCATCGGTGTTCGGGGACCGATTGTTGAGTCAGAGTGCAGCTTTGAACAATTGCGACAGGTTGTCCTCGGTCAGTTTGACCGGGTTGCCACCGCAGCTGGGGTCAATGATCGCGCCCTTGACCAGCTCGGGGATGGCGTCCTCGGTGACGCCCAGCTCCGCAAGGCCGCGCGGAATGCCGAGGCTGTCGTTGAACTCCTGCACAAAGGCCTTGAACCCGTCAAAGCCGCCCGCGATGCCAAGGTAAGCCGCCGCCATGTCAAAGCGTTCGGCAATCTCGGAGGCGTTGAACTCCAGCACCGCGGGCATGCAAACCGCATTGGTGGTGCCGTGGTGGGTGTTGAAATGTGCGCCGATGGGGTGGCTCATGGCGTGGATCGCGCCGAGGCCTTTCTGGAAGGCGGTCGCGCCCATGGCCGCCGCGGACATCATATGCGCGCGCGCCTCGATGTCGGTGCCATCTGCGTAGGCGCGCGGCAGGTAGTCCTTCACGAGGCGCATACCTTCAAGCGCCATGCCCTGCGACATCGGGTGGTAATGCGGCGAGGAGAAGGCCTCGACACAATGGGCAAAGGCATCGAGGCCAGTGCCCGCGGTGATGAACTTCGGCATACCCTCGGTCAGCTCGGGATCGCAGATCACCACGGTAGGCAGGACCTTGGGGTGGAAGATGATCTTTTTCTGGTGGGTGACGCTGTCGGTGATGACAGAGGCGCGGCCCACCTCAGACCCGGTGCCCGCAGTGGTCGGCACTGCGATGATCGGCGCAATGGCGTCGGCATCGGCGCGGGTCCACCAGTCGCCGATGTCCTCGAAATCCCAGACCGGGCGAGTCTGGCCCGCCATGAAGGCAACCATCTTGCCCAGATCGAGACCGGAGCCGCCGCCAAAGGCGATCACGCCGTCATGGCCGCCGGCCTTGTAGGCCGCGACACCGGCATCGAGGTTCTTCTCGTTCGGGTTGGGATCCACCTCGGAGAACATCCCGCGACCAAGGCCGGCGGCCTCCATGATGTCGAGGGTGGATTTTGTCACGGGCAGATCGGCAAGCCCCTTGTCGGTGACCAGCAGTGGCTTCTTGATCCCGGCCTGCGCGCAGGCATCGGCCAGTTCCTTGATCCGGCCTGCGCCGAATTTGATTGCGGTCGGATACGACCAGTTTCCAATGAGAGACATCAGCATGTTCCTGTGGTGAGCCGGGGTGGGGGCGCTGCCCCCGCTTGCCCTCCGGCAAGCTCCCCCGAGATTTTTTCAAAAAGATGAAGGGATTAGCCCGTGACTTTTTTCAGGTGGTAGGACTTGGGCCGGGTCAGGTTGTGATAGCCGATCACCGAGAGGCCACCGCCGCGCCCGGTGTTCTTGCAACCGGTCCAGCACAGCGCGGGGTCGAGGTAGTCGGCGCGGTTCATGAACACGGTGCCGGTCTCGATCTGGTCACCCACCGCCTGCGCGCGCTCCAGATCCTTGGTCCAGATCGAGGCGGTGAGACCAAATTCGCTGTCGTTCATCAGCTTGATCGCTTCCTCGTCGGAAGAGACCTTCATGATGCCAACGACCGGGCCGAAGCTCTCGTCGCGCATCACCCGCATCTCATGGGTGACATTGGTCAGGATCTGCGGTGTCAGATAGGCGCCGCCATCATCGGCCTCCATGGTGGCGATATGGGCCACGGCGCCCTGTTCGACCGCCTCGGCGATCTGGTCGCGCACCTCTTGGGCAAAGCGCACATTGGCCATCGGGCCGATGGTGGTCTCTGCCTCAAGCGGGTTGCCGAGCTTGTAGCCGTTGACCACCGCCAGCGCCTTTTCAAGGAAGCTGTCATAGAGGCTTTCATGCACATAGATGCGTTCGATGCCGCAGCAGCACTGGCCGGAGTTGAACATGGCCCCGTCGATCAGCGTGTCGACCGCCGCATCCACATCGGCGTCCTCCATGACATAGCCGGGATCCTTGCCGCCCAGTTCGGTGCCGACGCCGGTGAACGTGCCTGCTGCGGCGCGCTCCATCGCCTGACCACCCCCGACGGAGCCGGTGAAGTTCACAAAATCAAACGCCTTCTCGGCAATCAGTGCCGAGGTGGTGTCATGATCGAGGAACACATTCTTGAACACGTCCTCGGGCACGCCTGCCGCGTGGAAGGCTTTTGCCAAGCGTTCGCCCACCAGCAGGGTCTGGGTTGCATGTTTCAGCACCACGGTGTTGCCCGCGATCAGCGCCGGCGCAACCGTGTTGATCGCCGTCATGTAAGGGTAGTTCCAGGGTGCGACCACAAAGACCACGCCATGGGGAATGCGCTTGATGTAGCGTTTGAACGTCGCGTCCTCGCCAACCTCGATATCCGCCAGCGATTCAGCCGCAATCTGCGCCATATGCGATGCGCGTTCGTTGAACCCGCCAAACTCGCCGCCAAACCGCACCGGGCGGCCCATCATATGGGCAAGCTCGGGCACGATGTCATCGTTCATCTCGCCAATGGCGGCGACACCTGCCATGACGAGGTCAATGCGCTCCTGCAGCGGACGCGCCGCCCAGGCTTTCTGTGCTGTCCGCACCGCAGCCACCTCGGCGCGGGCGGCGTCCAGATCCAGCGTCTCGCGGCTGGCGTAGACCGATCCGTCGATCGGCGAAATACAGTTCAGTGTCTTGCCCATTGGCCAACTCCTCCGGGGGCGCAGCAAACGGCCCCGATTATCTTCAGCTTTTTCCAAATACCTCGGGGGTGCGGGGGCTGGCCCCCGCCTGTCCGCGCGATATCAGGCTTTCTCAAAGCCGCGTGCGATCTCGTAGTCGGTCACCACGCGGTTGAACTCTTCGATCTCCCACTCCGCCGCGCGGGCGTAATGGGTGATCACCTCTTCGCCAAACGCCTCGCGCAGCATCTCGGACGCCAGAAGCGCCTCGCGCGCCTCGGGCAGGCTGCGCGGGATATGTTGCTGAGCGTCGTAGGCATAGGCGTCGCCGTTGAACGGGTCTTGCAGCTCCAGCTTTTCCTCGATCCCCTTGAGCCCGGCCGCCAGCATGGCCGCCTGTGCCAGATAGGGGTTCATGTCGGACCCCGGGACCCGGCATTCAACCCGGACGCCTTTGGTGCCGTCACCGCACAGGCGGAAGGCTGCGGTGCGGTTGTCCACCGACCAGACCACCTGCGTCGGCGCAAAGGTGCCCTTGGCAAACCGCTTGTAGCTGTTGATGTAGGGCGCCATTAAATACGTGTAGTCCGCGGCGTATTTCAACAGCCCCGCCATATAATGATCCATCAGCCTGGATTTGCCCAGCGGTGCGCTCTCATCGAAAAACGCGTTTGACCCATCCTTCCACAGCGACTGATGCACATGCGCGGCAGAGCCGACCCGCTCGTGATGCCATTTGGGCAGGAAGGTCGCGGCAAAGCCCTGCTGATGCGCGATCTCCTTGATGCCGTGTTTGGCGAGCGTGTGGTGATCCGCAGTGGCCATCGCCGTGTCGTATTTGATGTTGAGCTCTTCCTGGCCGGCCTCGGCTTCGCCCTTGGAGCCTTCGACCGGGATGCCCATCGCACGCAGGTGGTTGCGGATCGGGCGCATGACCGGCTCTTCCTTCGAGGTTTGGAAGATGTGGTAGTCCTCATTGTAGTTGGAGATCGGCTGCAGGTCGCGAAACCCCGCTGCCGTGATCTCGTCGGCGGTGCCCTTGAAGAGGAAGAACTCCAGTTCCGTCGCCATCACCGGCGACAGGCCCAGCTCTGCACAGCGCGCGATCTGCGCCTTCAGCATTTCACGCGGTGCATGGGCAACCGGGGCATGCGTGTGATGGTCGATCACGTCACACAGAACCATGGCGGTCCCCTCAAGCCAGGGCACCCGCCGCAGCGTCGTCAGATCCGGCTTCATGATATAGTCGCCGTAGCCGCGCTCCCAACTGGTGGAGGCATAGCCGTCAGGGGTCGCCATCGCGAGGTCGGTGGCCAGCAGGTAGTTGCAGCAGTGGGTTTCGCCTTCGGCCATTTCCAGAAAGGCCTCGGCGTGGAAGCGTTTGCCCATCAGACGGCCCTGCATGTCCACGATGCAGGTCAGAACGGTGTCGATGGCCCCGCGTTTGATGTCATCAGTGAGTGCTTCCAGAGTGAATTGGCCGGACATAGTGCGTTCCCCGTGCGGTTGGTATGCGGTGACCGGCCCCATGCGGGGCCGGTCGCTGGTCAAGACCGTGCAGGGCCATTGGCCCTGCACGGCCCGCTGGATCACCCGTAGCGATAGGGGCGGCCGGCTTTTGCCATATCGGCGTTGTACTTCTTGAAGATCTCCACGACCTTTGCCTTGGTCTCGGACTCGGCTGCGATTTCATCCCAGAACTTCACGGCGGCGTCTTCGACCTGCTGCCATTCGGCATCCGGGATCGAGGTCAGCTTCAGCTTGTCGCCGTTGACGCGCAGGGAGGCCTCGCCGCCCCAGTACCACCACTGGCGATAGTAGTGCGACTGGTCGGTGCAGACGCGGAATAGGGTTTGCAGATCCTCGGGCAGCTCGTTCCAACGGTCCATGTTGGCAAAGAAGCTGCCGGCCCAGGCGCCGGAGATGTTGTTGGTCAGGAAGTAGTTGGTCACATCGGCCCAGCCCACGGTGTAGTCCTCGGTGATGCCGGACCAGGCGATGCCGTCCAGCTCGCCGGTCTGCACTGCGACCTCGATGTCCTCCCAGGGCAGGGTCACGGGCACCACGCCGAACTGGCTGAGGAAGCGGCCCGCGGTGGGGAAGGTGAAGACGCGCTTGCCCTTGAGGTCCGCGAGCGAGTTGATCGGGTCCTTGGTGGCAAAGTGGCAGGGATCCCAGGACCCGGCGGAGATATGCTTGACGCCGACCTTGGAGTATTCCTCGTCCCAGATTTCGTTCAGGCCGTATTGGTTGAACAGCACCGGCACGTCCAGCGAGTAGCGCGACGCGAAGGGGAAGTAGCCGCCAAAGACGGTGACTTCGGTCGGCGAGGCCATGGAGTCGTCATCGGATTGCACCGCGTCGATGGTGCCTTTCTGCAGGGCGCGGAACAATTCACCGGTGGGGACCAGCTGATCGGCGTAGAACAGTTCGATCTGCATGCGGTCGCCTGCGATCTTGTTGAACATCTGGATCGCCGGATCGATCACATGGGCGGCCAGCGCGGGACCGGCATAGGTCTGCATGCGCCAGGTGATCTTGCCCTGGGCGAGGGCGGGTGTGGCCAGCGGCGCGGCGGCGGCACCGAGGGCGGTGGTCTTCAGGAAATTACGACGGGTTGTCATGTCTTTCAGTCTCCTCTGTCGGACTAAGTTCAATGGCTGTGAGCGCAGGGCCTCAGCCGTCTGAATCCTTCCCGGAGCCGTTGCGGTGCATTCTCGCGAAGGATGTCGCCATGCGCGAGCACGACGATCTTGGGGTGCCAGTCCAGCATGCGGGTCAGCGCGGCGCGCAGTGTGTCCCGGTTGCCGGAGAAGGACATCCAGATGTCCAGCGGCATTTTTCCGTGGGGCGCGAGGATTCCCGCAACCCAGGCAAAGGGCCGCACCCACAGGGGCAGATCCTTTGCGTGCATGTTCTCGATCAGGTCGGTGAGCACCAGCGTCTGGCTCTTTTGGTGAAAGAACACGACCTCTGTGTGCGCCTTGCTCCCCCGAACGATAAGTTGATCAATCTCACCCGACCAGTCTGTCGCAGGGCCGTCCTCCAGATCTCGATCAAAGTTGATCTCGACCTTGCGGCTCTGTGCCCGCTCCCGCACGCCAGGTGACGCCCATGCGATGGTATCAGCACAATGGCGCTGCCAGTCCGCGATGTAGGCGTAGTGAATCCAGTTGGGCGACACGAGGTGACGGATGGTGCCCAGCTTCTCCAGTTCGTCCGCCAATGCCTCTGTGTAGGCGATGGGCGAATGCAGGAAGAGGTCGCCATTGGTCAGCCGGATGACCGTCATCCGGGTCGGGAAAGGGATCCGGTAGAAGTCGATGGTCGGGCCATCGACGATCCAGATGTCCTCACCCAAAGGTGTCAGGAGGGGCGCGTCACTTGCCATATACGGTCTCCGGCAGCCAGAGCGCGATCTGCGGGAAGGTCATGATGATCGCCAGTGCCACCACCATGATCGCCACGAAGGGCACGATGGACCGGTAGATGTCGGTGAGCGAGATCTCCGGCGGGGCCATGGCGCGCATCAGGAACAGGTTGTAGCCGAAGGGCGGCGTCATATAGGCGATCTGGGTGGTGATCGTATAGAGCACGCCATACCAGACCAGATCAAAGCCAAGTGCCGCAACCAGGGGCACATAGAGCGGGGCGACGATCACCAGCATCGCGGTGTCATCAAGGAAGGTGCCCATGATGATGAAGCTGAGCTGCATCAGGATCAGGATCATCCAGGGATTGAGGCCGAGCTGCTCGGTGAACAGGCTGTCGATGGCCTTCACGGCCCCAAGCCCGTCGAACACCGCGCCAAAACCCAGCGCCGCAAGGATGATCCACATGAACATGCAGGAAATCGCCAGCGTGCTCTTGGTGCAGGATTCAAAGATCTTCCAGGTCATGCGCCGCTTGGCGATCGAGGCCGCGAGCGCGGTCAGCGCACCGATGGCGGAGCTTTCCACCAGCGAGGTCCAGCCGTTGACGAAGGGCACCATCATCGCGGCAAAGATCAAAAGCGGCAGCGCGCCGGCCCCGAGGAGGCGCAGTTTCTCGGCGCGCGGCACCTCGTGGGCGTCTTCCATCGCGGGACCAAGCGCCGGGTTCGCCTTGCAGCGCAGCCAGATGTAGAGGATGAACAGGCCCGCCATCATCAGCCCCGGTATTACGCCTGCAAGCCACAGTTGCCCCACCGGCTGGCGCGCGATCATCGCATAGAGCACCAGAACCACCGAGGGCGGCACCAGAATGCCGAGCGAAGACCCGGCCTGAATGACGCCGGTCACCATGGTCTTGTCATAGCCGCGCCGCAGAAGCTCCGGCAGCGCGATCGTGGCGCCGATGGCCATACCAGCGACCGACAGACCGTTCATGGCAGAAACCAGAACCATCAGACCAATGGTGCCGATCGCCAGGCCGCCGTTCACCGGCCCCATCCAGACATGGAACATCTTGTAGAGGTCATCGGCCAGGCGACTTTCGCTCAGCACGTAGCCCATGAAGATGAACATCGGCAGCGTCAGCAGCGGATACCATTTCATCAGCTTCATCGCCGCCGAGAACGGGATGTCATAGCCGCCCACGCCCCAAAGCAGGAGCGCCGCCACGGCCCCAACGGCACCGATCGCACCAAAGACGCGCTGCCCGGTGAAGAGCATCAGCATCATCGATGCAAACATGAAGATGGCGATATATTCCTGGCTCATGAGGGGCGCTCGCTTGGGATGTCGTGGCCCTTGAGGCGGGCAATGTCTTTGAAGAGTTCCGAGATGGCCTGCAGCAGCATCAGGAAGAAGCCGAAGACCATGATGGATTTGATCGGCCAGATGAAGGGGCGCCACGCGGTGGAGGCGCGCTCCATATGACCGACTTCCTCGGCGCCGGTGATCAATCCCCAGAAGAAGGCAAAAGGATTGTCGCCCCAATAGCCCAGGGAATAGGCCGTGGAGCCGAGGCCGCCGTAGAACAGGATCGCCAGATATGTGATCAGCGCCAGCACGGTGAAGGCGTCGAACCAGGCTTTCCGCCGCGTCGACCAGTTGTGATAGAACAGGTCCATGCGCACGTTCGACCCCAGCTGGATCGAATAGGGGCCGCCCAGAATGTAGTAGGTGACCATGGCAAACTGCGCCATTTCCAGCGTCCAGAGCGAGGGCAGAAAGAAGGTCTTGGAGATCGAGGACCACAGGAGGATCCCCATCATCGCAAACAGCCCCCACATCATCAGGCGGCCGATGCGATAGTTCACCGCATCCACCACCCGTACATATCCCAGCATGGCTCCGATCATGCGAACCTCTCCTCCAGGGTGGCGCGAATCCAGGGCGCAAGCGCTTCGGCCCAGGTGTCCTGCTGATCCACGGTGGCGATCAAATCGTTGCGGATCTCCAGCATCACGTTCAGCAATCCGTTGTCGCAGCCGTGCAGATCCAGCGTATGGGCGACGCCGTCGCTGGCGCTGTAGGGTTCATTCAGGCGCGTGTTCCACGGCAGGCCCTCGGGGGGATGCGCCAGCATCGCCTGTGCAAAACGGTCATCACGGCCGTGCAGCAGCCCCAGTTCCACCGCGCGGGTTTCGCCCTTGTAGACGGGGGTGAAGCTGTGCACCGTGACCATCAGGCGCAGCGCCGTTTTGCGGGCGGCGATCTCTGTCGCCAAAGCGGCGCGGAACGGTTCGTACACCGCTTCGACCCGCTGCGCGCGCGCCGCGTCCGAGAGGTCGCGATTGCCGGGAACGTCGAAAATCTCGGAGGTTGCGGGAATCGCAGTCGGGGACTCCGGCGGGCGGTTCAGGTCATAGACCAGGCGCGAGATGCGGCCTTCGACCAGCGGCGCGCGGAGCAGATGGGCCAGCTTGCGCGCAACGCCAAGCGCGCCCGGATCCCACGCGATATGGCTGTGCCGGGCGGAGACATCGAGGCCCAGCTCGTGCAGCTCCGGGGGGATCCTGTTGGCCGCGTGTTCGCAGACCACAATCACCTCGGCCCCCGCAGCGGCGGGCGTGATGGAGTACGGGGAACCATAGGTCGGAGCGGGAGCATTCGTGTTCATGTGAAGCATGCTCTTCAGCCGGGTGCCTTCTGTCAATATGATTTCTGTAAAAATTCTTTCACGAATACTCATTCTGTAATAATATGCAGAAAAGCCGAGCAGGAGGGCCGTGCATGCCGACGATTGCCGAGAAACTGAAAGCCCGCGAGCCGGACCTGACGCGGGCGGAGCGGCAATTGGCGGCGGCGATCCTCGACAACTACCCGATTCCCGGCCTGGGCAGCATCACGGAGCTGGCGGAGCTGGCGCAGGTGTCCACCCCGACGGTCGCGCGTATGGTGCAGAAGCTGGGGTTCTCGGGGTATCCGGAGTTTCAGCATGCCCTGCGGGCGGAGCTGCAGGAGATCATCTCCAACCCGGTGGAAAAGCGCGCCGAACAGACGCCGGACCTGCCCGAAGCGCATATGCTCAACCGTTATGCGGTGGGGGTCTACGACAATATCCGGGCCACGCTGGAAAACGTGAACCTGGAGGAGTTCGACACGCTCTGCGCCTTGTTGGCCGACACCAGCCGCCGCGTGCATATCGCCGGAGGTCGACTGAGCGGTACGCTGGCGCAGACGTTCTATCTGCATTTGCAGATGATCCGAAGAGATGTCTTCATGATCCCGCCGCGGGCCTCCTGGACTCACTCGGTGCTGGACCTGCTGCCCGGCGACACGCTGATCCTGTTCGACATCCGCCGCTACGAGAATGCGACCCTGTTGTTGGCGGAAATGGCCCATGAGCGCGGCGTCGAGGTGGTGCTGTTCACCGATCAGTGGCGCTCTCCGATCCAGAAGGTGGCGACCTACACGTTTGCGGCGCGGATCGCGGTGCCCTCGGCCTGGGATTCCGGCGTGGCGCTGCTGTTGCTGGTCGAGAGCATGATCGCCAAGATCCAGGAGGATCAGTGGGAAACCGTGAAGGCGCGCACGGATGAGCTTGAGGCGGCCTTTGACCGCACGCGCCTGTTTCGCAAGTTCACCTGAGCTCTGTTCGCCGCCGCCCGCGCAGGCTATTGTGCGGGCCGACCCGGATATGGCGGACAGGGATATGTCGACGACCCAAGACCGATTTCAACTCTCGCCGCTGACCCGCGTCCTGACGCCCGAGGTGGCCGGCCTGGCGGAGCTTCTGGCCGCGCTGAAGGCCGGGCAGTCGATCCTGGCCCGACCGGGTGATGCGCCGATTTCCCCCGTGTTAGAGACGAAACAGTGGCTCTATTGCCAGAGTTCCGGCTCGACCGGCTATGCCAAGACGATCCGGCGCACACCGCAAAGCTGGATCCGCAGCTTCGAGATGGACCGCGAAATGTTCGGCCTGTCGGCGGCGGATGTCTATGCCAGCCTCGGCACCCTGTCGCACTCCCTGACCCTGTTTGCGGCGGTTGCGGCCTGTCACATGGGGGCGGATCTGGCGATGCTGGGCGAACGATCGCCGCGCCGCCAGATGCGGGAGCTGCTGGGGCTGAAGGTGACGGTGCTCTATGCAACGCCGGCTCAGCTGCGTCTGTTGTTGCGGGCGGGGCCCACGGAGCCGCTGCGGCAGCTGCGGCTGATCTTCTCCTCCGGTGGCAAACTGGACCCGGCTACCCGCGCGGCATTGGCGACGCTCTGTCCCGGGGCGACGGTGCAGGAGATCTTTGGCGCGTCGGAAACGAGTTATATGACCCTGGCGGGGCCGGATGCGCCGCCCGAGTCCGTCGGGCGCGCCTATCCGGGGGTCGAGCTGCGCATCGCCGATGCGGATGCGGCTGGCGTGGGCGAGATCTGGATGCGCAGCCCCTATCTGTTTGATGGTTACGAACAGGGACAGAGCGCGGAGACGCGCTGGCAGGGCGGATGGCTGACCATCGGCGAGATGGGATGGATCGATGCGGTGGGCAACCTCTATCCCAAGGGGCGACGCAACCGGATGGTGACGGTGGCTGATCGCAATGTGTTTCCGGAAGAGGTCGAAGCCGTGCTGTTGCAGGCCGACGGGGTCGAGGCTGCGGTTGCGCTGGCGCTGCCGGATGTGCGGCGGGGCCACAAGATTGTGGCGGTGGTGCAGGGCACCGCCCCGGCGCGCGTGCTGCGCCAGCTCTGCCGTCAGGACATCGGCGAACATGCGGTGCCGCGCGACATCCGGCATATGGAGGCGTTGCCCATGCTCGCCGCCGGCAAGCCGGACCTCCGGGCGCTGCGCCGTCTTCTGGAGGCGGAGTAATGCCCCGGATCATCGCCGCGCGGCGCAGTGCCATTGTGCCGAGAGGCGGTAAATTCGCCGAGTTAGAGCCACATGAGCTGGCCCGACCGGTGATCCGGGCCTGTCTGGCGGATGCACGTCTTGCGCCTGCGGCGGTCGGAGAGCTGATCCTGTCGAACGCGCTTGGCGCGGGTGGCAACCCGGCGCGGAGCGCGGCGCTTGCTGCCGGTTTGCCGGAACAGGTCGCGGGACTGAGCATCGACCGCCAATGCGCGGGCGGGCTGGATGCCATTGTGCTGGGGCATGCGCTGGTGTCGGCGGGTCTGCATGAGGTGGTGATCGCCGGCGGGGCCGAGAGCTATTCGCGGCGGCCGCTACGTTCGCGCACCTTTGCCGATGGCCGCCCGCCTGTCCCCTACGATCAGGCGCGGTTCACGCCCTGGGCCGAGTGCGATCCGGACATGGCCGAGGCGGCAGCGACGCTGGCGGCGGATCTGGGGATTGCACAGGCCGAGCAGGATGGCTGGGCGATGCGGAGCCATGCGCTGGCGCGGCAGGCGGCAGAGGCGCGACGGGTGGAAATCGTGCCAATCGCGGGCTGTGTCGCGGATGCTTTCACCCGCGATCTGACGGCGCGCCACTGCGCCCGGGCACAGCCGGTTGCCGGCTGCATTACGGCGGCGAATATGGCGGTGGCGGCAGATGCGGCGGCGTTTGTGGTGATCGTGAGCGATCGCCTGGCGCAGGATCTGGGCGCGGCGGGGCTGCGCCTGCTGGATGGTGCGACCCGGGGCGCGCGCCCGGAGCAACCCGGTCTGGCGCCGGTCCCGGCCATTGCCGAACTCCTTGCCCGTCAGGGGCTGAAGCCACGGGATCTCGGGCGGGCGGAGATCATGGAGGCCTTTGCCGTTCAGGCCCTCGGATGCATCAAAAAGGCCGGATTAGAGCCTGATATTGTCAACCCGACGGGCGGTGCCCTGGCGCAGGGGCATCCGGTGGGGGCGTCTGGCGCGGTTCTGGCGGTGACGCTGTTTCATGCGCTGCGGGCGGGCGATCCTCCGGCGCTTGCGGCGATTGCCGCAGCTGGGGGCATCGGAACCGCAGCCCTGTTTGAGGTCGTGGCAGGCTGACAAAAAGAAAGGCGCCGCGGATGCGGCGCCTTCCCGGTGATGCAGCTGCCGGCACATCAGGCCAGGTCGAAGCGATCCAGCTCCATGACCTTGACCCAGGCGGCGACAAAGTCAGACACGAATTTGCCTGCGTTGTCGTCCTGCGCATAGACCTCCGACAGGGCCCGCAATTGCGAGTTGGAGCCGAAGATCAGGTCGGCACGGGTGCCGGTCCATTTCACGTCGCCGGTTTTGCGATCCGCGCCTTCAAAGACCTCGCCGCTGTCATCGGTGGCGGTCCATTTGGTGTCCAGATCCACGACGTTGACGAAGAAGTCATTGGTCAGCTGGCCCTTGCGGGTGGTCAGCACGCCATGATCGCTGTCGCCATAGGTGGCCCCGATCGCCCGCAGGCCGCCCACCAGCACGGTCATCTCCGGCGCCGAAAGCGTCAGCAGCTGTGCCTTGTCGACCAGCAGTTCCTCGGTCGAGACCGAGAACTTCTTGGGCGCGTAGTTCCGGAACCCGTCCACCTGCGGTTCCATCACGTCAAAGCTCTCGACGTCGGTCTGCTCGTCGGTGGCGTCGGTGCGGCCGGGGGTGAACGGCACGGTCACGTCAAAGCCCGCGTCCTTGGCGGATTTCTCCACCGCGGCGGACCCTGCCAACACGATCAGATCGGCCAGCGAGACTTTCATGCCGCCGGAGGCAGCGCTGTTGAACGAAGACTGGATGCCCTCCAGCACGCTCAGGACCCGTGTCAGCTTTGCCGGCTCGTTGACGGCCCAGTCTTTCTGCGGGGCCAGGCGGATGCGCGCGCCATTGGCGCCGCCGCGCTTGTCGGAGCCACGGAAGGTGGAGGCCGACGACCAGGCCACATAGACCAGATCCTGCACCGACAGGCCGGAGGCCAGGATCTCTGCCTTGAGCGATGCGATCTCGCTGTCACCGATCAGCGGGTGATCGACCGCCGGGACCGGGTCCTGCCAGATCAGGTCTTCTTCCGGCACGTCGGGCCCGAGGTAGCAGGCCTTTGGCCCCATGTCGCGGTGGGTCAGCTTGAACCAGGCGCGGCGGAAGGCTTCGGCGAACTCTTCGGGGTTTTCGTGGAACCGCTTGGAGATCGGGCCGTAGATCGGGTCCATCTTCATCGCCATGTCGGCGGTGGTCATCATGATCGGAACCTTCTTGCCCGACCCGTCAACCTCGGGGGCGTGGTCCTCGTCCTTGAGGTCCTTGGCATGCCAGATCCAGGCACCGGCGGGGGATTTGGTCAGCTCCCAGTCGTAGCCGAACAGCACGTCGAAATAGCCCATGTCCCATTGCGTCGGGTTTGCGGTCCACGCGCCCTCGATGCCGGAGGTGATGGTGTCCACACCCTTGCCGGATTTATGCGAGGAGAGCCAGCCCTGGCCCATCGCCTCGATCGGTGCGGCTTCGGGTTCGGGGCCGACGGCCTCGACCGGGCCGTTGCCATGCGCCTTGCCGAAGGTGTGCCCGCCGGCGGTCAGCGCCACGGTTTCCTCGTCATTCATCGCCATGCGGGCGAAGGTCTCGCGGATGTCGCGACCGGAGGCGATGGGGTCCGGGTTGCCGTCCGGGCCTTCGGGGTTCACGTAGATCAGACCCATCTGCACGGCGGCCAGCGGGTCCTCCAGCTCGCGATCACCGGAGTAGCGCGCCTGTTCGTGGTCCGATGTGGCGAGCCATTCGTCCTCGGCCCCCCAGTAGATGTCTTCCTCGGGTTCCCAGACGTCGGCACGCCCGCCGCCAAAGCCAAAGGGTTTCAGACCCATGGATTCGATCGCGCAGTTGCCGGCGAGGATCATCAGGTCGGCCCAGGACAGGGCGTTGCCGTATTTCTTCTTGATCGGCCACAGCAGCATGCGGGCCTTGTCGAGGTTGCCGTTGTCCGGCCAGGAGTTCAGCGGCGCAAAGCGCTGGGTGCCGGTGGAGCCGCCGCCGCGACCGTCCGCGGTCCGGTAGGTGCCCGCCGAGTGCCACGCCATGCGGATCATCAAGCCGCCGTAGTGGCCGTAATCCGCGGGCCACCAGTCCTGACTGTCGGTCATCAGGGCGATCAGGTCCTTCTTGACCGCGTCAAGATCGAGCCCCTTGAAGGCCTCGGCATAGTTGAAGTCTTCGCCGAGCGGGTTCTGGCGTGCCTGGTGCTGATGCAGGATCGCAAGGTTCAGCTGGTTCGGCCACCAATCGCGGTTGGAGCGACGCCCCTTGTTGGTGTTTGCGCCGGAAAACGGGCAGCCGCCGCCTGCGCCAGTGTTTTGTCCGTCCATGTCTTCCTCCAGAAATTGTCCGTGGTGGGGACAGTTGTTGAACTGTCGGGGGCGTCGGCTGTTCCGGCTGCGGTCCGTTGCGAATCCACAGAAGATCTGACGCCTGCCCTCAGGAGTCTTTATAGCAAGAGTTCAGAATTATTCTAAGTTGCATTTTTTCATTGTTCCGATAAGAAAAAACTATGAACAATATGACCCTCAAACAGCTGCGCTATTTCGAAGCGCTGACCCGTCACGGTCATTTCGGGCGCGCCGCGGAGGCCTGCGCGATTTCGCAGCCGGCGCTGTCGGTGCAGATCAAGGAGCTGGAAGAGACGCTGGGGGTGGTCCTGTTCGAGCGCAGCGCGCGGCAGGTGCGGCTGACCGGGTTTGGTCAGGACTTTGCCGAGCGGGTGCGCGATATTCTGCGGTCGGTGGACGAGCTGGGCGATATGGCGCGGCTGGCCAAGGATCGCATGGTCGGGCGGCTTCGGATCGGGGTGATCCCGACGGTAGCGCCCTATCTGCTGCCGACCCTGATACATCGCCTCAACGCCGCGCATGGCGGGCTGGACGTGCATGTCCGCGAGACCCTGACGCAGCGGCTGATTACCGACCTGCTGGATGGCCGGCTGGACACCGCCATTGTGGCGCTGCCGGTGTCGGAGCCCGGATTGTCCGAGGTTGCGCTGTTTGACGAGAAGTTTGTCCTGGTGCGCTGCGCCACGGATGCGGACAAGCCGGTGCCCTCTCCGGAGGGGCTCCGGGAGATGAAATTGCTGCTGCTGGAGGAAGGCCACTGCTTTCGCGATCAGGCGGTCTCGTTCTGCAACTTCCGTCCGGCCCTGCCGCGCGACGGGCTGGATGGCAGTTCGCTGTCGACCCTGGTGCAGATGGTGGGCGCGGGCATCGGGGTGACGATCATACCCGAGATGGCGGTGGCGGTCGAAACCCGCTCCGCGCCGGTGTCGCTGGCCCGGTTTACCGAAGAAGAGGAGCCGGGGCGCACCATCGGCATGGTGTGGCGCAAGACCAGCCCGCTGGCGCCGCAATTGCAGGAGATTGCCGAGGTGGTGCGGGAGGCGGCAGAAAGCCTGCATCAGCAAAATCGCCACGTCCTGCCCGCCTGACGTGCAGGAAAACCGCCCCGGCGCCCGGTCCCTGATGCGGGAGGGGGCGCCGGGGCAGGGGTCAGTACAGCAGCATCAGCGGCAGCAGGGTGATCGCCGGGAACAGCACCAGGATGACCACCCGGATCAGGTCGGAGCCGACAAAGAACATCACCGCCTTGTAGGTGTCCACCATCCGCGATTTGGGATCCATCGCGTTGATGACGAAGAGATTCATGCCCACGGGCGGCGTGATCAGCCCGACCTCCACCACGATCAGGGTGAGGATGCCGAACCAGATGGCGACATATTCGGTCTCCAGCCGGTTGGCGATGCCCTGGGTCACGCGAATGCCCAGTTCCTTCATCTGCTCGCGGGTGAGTTCCGTGCCCGTGGCGATGGCGTCCTGGATCGAGGCCAGCATCTCGGCCCCCATGCCCTCCGGCACGCCGGTGCGCAGCACCTCCATCGCCGCCTCCGCCTGCATTGCGGGCAGCGACACCAGGCCGAAATCCATCGCCGAAATCACCGGGTAGAAGATCGGGATGGTCAGCAGGATCATCGACAGGCTGTCCATCAGACAGCCCAGCAGCAGATAGAAGACGAGGATCAGGGCCAGCACCATCCAGGGGCTGAGACCCTGTGCAACCACAAAATTCGCCAGTTCCTGCGGCACCTGCGTCAGCGCGAGAAAGCCGTTGTAGAACCCGGCCCCCAGCACGATGAAGAAGATCATCGCGGTGGAGCGTGCGGTGATCATGAAGCTGTCGGTCAGGGTGCGCTTGGTCATGCCGCCATTGGCCAGCGCGATCAGCCCGGTGCCAAGCGCGCCCACGGCCGCGCCTTCGGTGGGGGTGAACCAGCCCGCGTAGATGCCGCCCACCACCAGGCCAAAGACCAGCAGCACTGGCCAGACCGCAAACAGCAGCGCAAAGCGTTCGCGCCACGGGATCGGCTCCCGGGTGCCGGCGCTTTCGGGGAACAGGCGCACGTAGATCGAGATCGCGATGACATATCCCAGAGCAGCCAGAAGGCCGGGAATGAAGGCGGCAAGGAACAGTTTGGCGATGTTCTGCTCGGTCAGGATGGCATAGATCACCAGCACCACCGAGGGCGGGATCAGGATGCCGAGGGTGCCGCCCGCCGCCAGTGTCGCGGTGGAGAACCCGCTGGCATAGCCGTAGTTCTTCAGCTCGGGCAGGGCGACGCGGCCCATGGTGGCGGCGGTGGCAAGCGAGGAGCCGCAGATGGCGCCAAAGCCGGCGCAGGCGCCGATCGCGGCCATGGCCACGCCGCCCTTGCGGTGGCCGATAAAGCCCTCTGCCGCCTTGAACAGCGCCGTCGACATGCCGCCCAGCGTGGCAAACTGCCCCATCAGGAAGAACATCGGGATGATCGACAGCGAGTAAGAGGAGAAGGTCGAATAGGTCTCGTTCTTCAGGCGGCCAAAGGCCACCACGGTGTCGCCGGTCACGAGAACCAGACCGCCGAGGCCCACCAGGAACATCGACAGGCCGATCGGCACCCGCAGAAAGATGAGCCCCATCAGGACGGGGAAGGACCAGATTCCGATTTCAAGTGCGCTCATGACTGGGTCTCCACGCCGTCCCAGACCAGGATCTGGCCGGTGATGGCTTCGATGCTGCGGATCACCGCCATGTAAATTCCGACGATGGCCGCGACGACGGCGGCCACCAGGCTTGCTGCATAGGCCCACCAGACCGGAAATTGCAGCAGGAAGGAGGTCTCGCCGTTTTCGAACTTGCTGACGGTGCCAGCGCCCAGACGCCAGGCGATCAGCACCAGCACCAGGGCAAAGACGATCTCTGTCACCATGCGCAGGATGCGATTGGCGCGGGCGGGAAAGCTGTTGGCGAAGACATCCACCGCCGCGTGGCCGGAGGTGATCTGGCACAGCGGGATGAAGGAGAAGATGGCAAAGGCGACGCCGGCCTCGACCAGCTCGAAGTCACCGTTCACCGGGCCGACCCGCGCCGCCATCCAGTCCGCAAACTGCGGCAGCATGGTTTCCATCCAGTCGCCGTGAAAGACCCCGTTCAGCAGGCGTCCGGCGATGGAGATGCAGGTCAGGAAAATCAGGAGTGTCAGGACCACGCCGCCGATCATCGCCATGATCCGCGCCAGCCCCGTCATGTAGCTATGCATGCCTTTGCCCACCTTTGGCTTTATACAGCACCCTTGCATGCGACGGGGCCCGCTGCACAGGCAAGGCGGACCCCGTCAAGGACGTGCCGATCAGTTCTGATACTGCGGCGTGTATTTTTCGATCAGCATGGTGGCTTCGTCCAGAAGCGCCTGGCCGTCGATGCCGCGTTCGGACATATCGGCCAGCCAGCTGTCGTAGATCGGCTGCGAGCGGTCGCGCCAGACGGCGGTCTGCTCGGCATCCAGCGTGATCACGTTGTTGCCGAGATCAAGCGCGTTTTCCCGCGCCGGCATATCGGCATCGGCCATGGTGCCGCCGGCAAACACCGACATTTCCAGGCCGGAATTGTCGTCGATGGCCTTTTTCAGGTCATCGGGCAGGCTCTCGTATTTTTCCTTGTTCATCGCCAGCACGAAGGTCAGCGTATAAAGTGCGCGGCCCTCGAATTCGGTGTGGTTTTCCACCAGTTCCGGCACTTTCAACGCGGTGGTGACTTCCCACGGGATGGTGGTGCCGTCGATCACGCCCTTGGAGAGCGCCTCGGGAATGGCGGGCACCGGCATGCCGACCGGGGTGGCGCCCAGTTCGGTCAGCAGCGCGTTCACGGAGCGGGAGCCGCCGCGGATCTTCACGCCTTCCAGATCTTCCGGTGCCTCGACCGGGTCGGAGGTGTGGAACATGCCGGGACCATGGACCCAGCCTGCGAGGATCTTGAAGTCCTTGAATTCACTGTCGAGCCAGTGCTTTTCCATCATGTCCCAATAGGCGTGGCTGACCGCGCGGGCGTTGGTCATCATGAAGGGCAGTTCGAAGACCTCGGTGGAGGGGAAGCGGCCCGGCGTGTAGCCGACCACGGTCCAGACAATATCGGCGACCCCGTCCTGCGCCTGGTCGATCAGCTCTGGCGGCTTGCCGCCCAGCTGCATCGAGGGGTAGCGGTCGATCTTGATGCGGTTGTCGGACGCGGCCTCGACCTTGTCGGCCCAGACATCCAGGATCAGTTTCGGCACGTTTGCCTGCGCGGGCAGGAACTGGTGCATCTTCAATGTCACCTCCTGCGCGGCGGCGGGCAGGGCGCCCATGGCGGTGAGCGCCATCGCCGCGGCGGCACCGAGAATCGTTCTGCGAGTGGTCATGCGTTTCCTCCCTTTGACCGGGGACCTTTTCCGGTTCCTCTGCGGCAACCTTATCGTACCCGTGCGTGATGTCGTGCCCAATTTTTGGGCACTGCGCCGACGCGGCGGTCCCGGCACGGTCAAACGTCCCCGCGCTCAGGGCTATTAGGTGCTTTTGTAACTATCAACGGGAGAGGGCCGGTGATTTTTCGATATTTTCACCATGCGGCGCGGGCTGCGGGTCAGTTTGCCACGCCGACGAAGGAGGCAGGGGCGAGATATTTCATCCAGCGGGCGGCGAACTCATCTGCGGGAATCGGGCGGCCGAACAGGTAGCCCTGCGCCTGGGTGCAGCCCAGGGCGATCAGCCGGTCCTTCTGTGCCTGGGTTTCGACCCCTTCGGCGATCACGGTCATGTCGAGGCTGCGCCCCATGGCAACAACCGCCGCGACGATGCGGTCATCCTTGAAATTCTGCGGCAGCGATTTAATGAACCGCCGGTCCAGCTTGATGCGATCAACCGGCAGCTCCTTGAGCATGGCGAGAGAGGAGTAGCCGGTGCCAAAATCGTCGATCGCCAGACGAATGCCCAGGCGACGCAGCTCGTCGATCAAATTGAGCGAGCTGCGCATGCGCGGGAGCATGGTGCTTTCGAGGACTTCGATCTCAAGCCGGGCCAGATCCACCTGGTGGCGGTCCGCAAGCGCGCAGAGGTCGCTGCCGAAGTCCGGCGCCAGCAGCGAGGTCGCGGAGAGGTTGATCGACAGGTTCATTGGCGCAAGGCCGGCACGATGCCACTGGCCGAACTGGGCGCAGACCTCGCTGACCACAAACCGGTCGATCGCGGTGGTCAGCCCGGTGTCCAGCGCCAGCGGAACAAAGCCCCCCGGCAACAGCAGCCCCTTGACCGGATGCTGCCACCGCAAGAGCGCCTCGGCACCGATGCATTGCCCGGTGCGCAGGTCGATCTGCGGCTGGTAGAACATCATCAGCTCGCCCGCCGCGATGGCGCGACGCAGGTCCGTCTCCATTTGCAGGCTCTCCTCGGAGCGCTGTTCCATGTTGTCGGAGAAGAAACAGACCTGACCACGCCCCTTGGCCTTGGCATGGCACAGCGAGACCCCCGCGGCTTGCATCAGGTCGCGCTGGCTCTTGCCGTCCTTGGGGTATTGCGCGACGCCCAGGCTGGCGCTGAGGCGGCAGGTCAGCCCGTCGACCGTCAGCTCGTCGCCAAGCGCATGGAGCAGCTCCGAGGCCACATGTGACAGGGCCTCGGTGGTGGTGGCCTGTTCGACAACCAGGATGAATTCGTCACCGCCAAGCCGCCCGACGGTGATGCCGGGGCGGGCGACGGCGTGCAGCGCCTCGGCGAGGTGCTCCAGCACGCGATCGCCCATGTCGTCGCCGAAAACCGAGTTGATGTCGCGAAAGCGATCCAGATCGACTAGGATCAATGCCAGCCCCTGCCCGGAGGACGCGGCCCGTACGATCGCCATTTCGACCAGCGTTTTGATGGCGCGACGATTGGGGAGCGCGGTCAGCGCGTCGCGCAACTCGGCATTGGGGGCGGGCGATGTGTCGGGGCGGACCTGGCGTTGTGAACGGAATTCAAAGGTGGGCGCGTTGCGGCCGCTGATCTGGGCGGTGACGCTGAAATCCTCTGATTCCGCCCGGTTGCCATGTCCCAGAGACCGGGATTCGCCAGACCAGCGCCCTTCGGTTCGGGCTTCGTCGAGGACGGCGTCCCAAAAGGATTTGCCAAAGCCCTGGCGATGCAGCGCCCAGATGTGACGGCCGCGGATCTGATCCAGCGGCAGGCCGGTTTCCGATCTGAACCTGTCATTGGCATCGATCACACGCGCTTGGTCGTCGAGGACGGCGATGCTTTCGGTCAGATGCGTGCTGAGCCGTGGAGCGCTCTCGTCGGGCGCGGTGCGATGCTGCTGCCGCGTGCGGCGCAGCACTTCGGCCCCCGCCATCACCAGCGCAATCAGACCGCACAGCGCCGTCAGCACGATCAGGGCAAGCGGCGGCGGCAGCGACAGCGCATCCGCCAAGGCGGCCTCGGAGGTTGCCGCGCGGGTGTGCAGAGTGCGGGGATCGAGCGATGTGCCAGATACGGGCGTCGCCGTTGTGGCGCCCGATGACCACAGAAGGACAATCGCGGCCTGTGCCAGGGGGGTGACACGACACAGCGACGCAGAGATCGCGCTCTGCACCAGACTGCGCCGCTCCTGACCGATCAGCATTGGTCCCTCCTGTCCCCATTTGGAGCCTAACACCAGCAGGGCATCTGTCAACTGGAGGTTGCATTCAGGATTTGCGACGTAGAGCCGATTTAACCCTTTCAAAACGGGGGCAACGGCTGGCGGCCGGAGGCGGAGCAAAATGCCAGCGCCCGGCGGGTCTGTGCGCTGGCCCCGCCGCTGCTGCGCGCTGTCCGGGCAAGTTGAATGAGGAAACTTTAATTTGATTGACTGATCAGTCAATAATTGATTAGGTCGCCTCCAACATCCGCACCAAGCCGATTCCCGGTGCTGAATGGGGCGCATCGACGCCGGTGTTCAGCAGTGGTCGGTGCGCCTTTGGATGGACGTATGCCCTCGCCCTTGGTGAGGGCCGACACATTGAGCAATCTGAAAGACGCCCCTTATGACATCGCCTAACATATTGATATTCATGGTTGACCAGTTGAACGGGACGCTGTTTCCGGATGGTCCGGCAGACTGGCTGCATGCGCCGAACATG